>JAYUAG010000519.1:0-7169 GCA_043741475.1 Thermoflexaceae bacterium
GGCAGAGCCGATCGCGGCGATCGGGTATTCAGAGCTGGGGCGGAATCGCGCCGGACATCGTTCGCCCGCCCGCGGGTACAGCGGCCCGCGGCCACCAGATCGTTCGTTGCTTTCGGCGCGACCGGTTCGACGGAGCGGCTGCCCTTCCTATCTCCTTCGCCAAACACTGCTACCATCGTAGGCGTGAACTTCCCGCGCGTACTCGCGGCGGGGCTCCTCGTCGCACTCTTCGCGCTCACCGCCACCGCCTGTGGCGGCGTCCAGAAGCCGGAGGGCTGGGCCAGCCCTGTCGTCGATGGCTCCACCATCTATTACTTCCCCAAACGCGATCACGTCGCCTCCCTCGCCGTGGACGGTATCAACGCGACCCAGTCCTGGATCTTCCCGGACAAGGCCCGAGGCGATACGAAGGGCCTCAACTTCAAGGCCTCCTACGATGCCACGCTCGACGGTGACAACCTCTACTTCGGCGCCTGGAAGGGGCCTCTCTTCGCCCTTGCCGCAAAGGACGGCGCGCTTCGCTGGAAGCTCGACCACGGCGGCGGCGGCATCGTCGGCGGGCCGGTCGTCAACGGCGACCGCGTCATCTTCGCAACCAGTGGAGGACGCCTCTTCGTCCGCGATAAGGCCACCGGCCGGACCGCCGCGGGCTGGCCGGAAAAGGGACTGAACGTCGGCAGTGAGGTGTACGCTGAGCCGGTGGTCGCGGGCGAAGTGATCGTGCTCGGTACGCTCAAGGGCGAACTTCTTGCCTTCAAGCTCGCCGACGGCAGCCGCGCCTGGGATGCGCCGTTTAAGGCGAGCGGCGCGATCCCCGAAGTGGCTTTGCTCGATTCGGGCCGCCTCTTCGTGCCAACGCTCAACAAGCGCGTCTACATCATCGACGTAACGACGGGGAAGGCCCTGAACGGCGATGGCTTTAAGGCGAACGATTGGGTCTGGAGCCGGCCCTACTTCAAGGATGGCGTGGCCTATTTCGGCGACTTCAGTGGGCGCGTTTATGCACTCGACATAACAACAAGTCAGGTTCGGTGGCAGGCCGAGCTGGGCGCTCGCATTAAGGCCGCGCCGGCCGCCATCAGCGACGTCCTCATTGTCGGCACGCGTGAACCAGCGGTGGTGTTTCTCTCGCTCGCGGACGGCAAGGTACTGAACACGGTGCCGATCGATAGCGGCACACTGCGGGCGCCGCTAGTGGTGAGCGGCGACCGCGTGCTCATTGCGAGCACGAAGGGCAATCTCTATCTCGCGAACCCCGCGGACCGTGGGGTCGACCTTATCGTCGTGGCAGGCAAGCAGTGATTGGCGACATTTTCACCCTGATCCTGCTCGATCCGATGATCAATTTCCTGGTCATCCTCAATCACGTCCTCTTTGGCAGCTTTGGCCTGGCGATCATCGCGTTTACGGTTATCATTCGGCTCCTCACCTGGCCGCTCACTGCCCGCCAGCTTCACCAGTCCAAGGCGATGCAGGCGATGCAGCCGAAGATTGCGGAGATCAACAAGAAGTACAGCGACCCGAAAAAGCGCCAGGAAGCGTTGATGGGCGTCTACAAGGAAACGGGCGTGAACCCGATCGGCTGTCTCGGGCCGATGCTTCTCCAGATGCCGATCTTGTTTGCGCTCTTCTTCGCGATCCGGTACGTGCTGCCCGAATCGCCGGAGGCGCTCGAACGCCTGTCGGGCCACCTCTATCCCTGGAACTTCATCCAGCGCACGGTCCCCATCGAGACCTATTTCCTCGGGATGGACCTTCGCGCTGGCAACACCATCATGGTCGTCCTCGTCGCGCTGACGAGCTTCTTTCAAACGAAGACGACGATTACGCCCGCCGCGAACGAACAGCAGCGTGCCCAGCAGCAGATGATGGCCTACATGATGCCGTTGATGTTCGGCTTCTTCGCCATCGGCTTCCCCAGCGGGGTGAGCCTCTACTGGGTAGTCAACTCGATCGTCGGCATTCTCTTCAACATTGCGGTCTACGGTCTGCCGCGCTTCAACATCAAGCCGCTCTTCGAGATCAAGGCGCCCGCCCCGAAGCTGGCGCCAGCGACCGCCGCGGCGTCCGCGGTGGGCACGGCGGCGAAGGTCTCTGGAGCGCGCAGGCCGGTGGAACCCTCTTCAGAACTGAGGACAGCGAATGGATACAGCCGAAACAAGCGGCAAAACCGTCGAAGACGCCCTTAATCGTGCGCTCGCCCAGCTTGGGGCGGGCCGCGATGAGGTCGAATTCGAAGTCATCGACGAAGGCCAGAAGGGCGGGCTCTTCGGCCGCGGCGCTCGTCCAGCGGTCGTGCGCGTTGCGCGGCTGGCCAACAGCGCGCAGGCAGCGGCGGTCGCGCCCGACCTCCCTGATACGCGCATCCCGCGGGCGGGCCAGGCCCAGGGTGCGCCGCGCGGCCAACAGCGCGAGCGCAGCCCCCGCCCCGCGCAGCCGCGGAGCCGGAGCGGCGAAGGCGGAGGGACACGTGCGAGGAGCACGCGCACTGGCTTCGAAGAACCTCAGCCGAAGCTGCGCGAAGAGGACTTCCATCGCCCCAGGGCCGACGGCGCCGCGGCCCCTTCCACAAGCGAGCCGGCCCGTGCTCCGCGCGGCGCTGGCCGTGCCGACCGGGGCGATGGCCCCGAGCGGGCGGAGCGCCCGGACCGTCCGCCTCGCGCTGATCGGCCGGAACGTCCTGAACGCGAACGCCGCGAACGCCGCCGCGAACCGGAAGAGCACGTCGAGCCCGATATCAACGCCGAAGAAGTGGATCTCGCTGCCCATGTGGTGGACGATCTCCTCCAGATCCTCGAGATCGATGTCGACATAACAATTCGGGAACCGCTCAGCCCCGGCGAGGGGCTTGGCTCGACGCGCGCGGTAATCGACATCGGCGGCGACGACCTCGGTCTGCTCATCGGCCGTCGGGGCGACACGCTCGCCGCCTTCCAGTACCTCGTGAACCTGGTCGTAAACCGCGTCCACCCGGGTAAGCCCGGCGTCACGATCGACGTGGAGCACTACCGCCATCGCCGCGCCGAGCAGATCGTCTCGCTTACGAACCGCATGGCGGATTTGGTGCGCCAGAAAGGGACAGCGATCACGCTCGAACCGATGTCCGCGAGTGACCGCCGCATCGTCCATGTGACGCTCTCCGAAGACCCGGAACTTCAGACGAACAGCTACGGCGAGGGCGAGAACCGCAAGGTCGTCATCAGCCGGCGCTGAAGCTGAACTTCGCCGAGGAGGCAGGGCCACGCACATCGTCGTCGCCGGGAACCTGGGCCTGGATCTCATGCTCGACGGCAGCTGGGCGCCCGGCTGCCCGGCGCTCTACGTCGCCCGCGCGGCGCACGCGCTCGGGGCTGAGGTCACGCTCGTCACTCACTTGCCAGTGGACTACCCGTGCCAGGTGCTGGAAGGTCTCGATATCGTGGCGCTCCCCGCTCGCTCCGTCCCCCGTTACGCGAACACCTATTCCGGCGGGCGGCGCGCCCAGCGGCTACTGGCACAGGGCCGGTCCTTTTCCTCCGCGGAGCTGGCGGCGATGCCGGCGGCCGACGGCTTGATCGTCGCGCCCGCATATCATGAGTTCCGGGCGGCGCCGGCCGTGTCCGGGTTCACAGTCGTCTGTCTGCAGGGCGCGCTGCGGGCCGTAAACGGACAGGACATCAGGTATCACGCGCGGCCTTTTGCGGCTGCCGCGCGGCTGCTTCCGCCGCGAAGCACGGCCATTCTGAGCACTGAAGACACGGCGGACGCGTCCCGCCTGGCCCGGCGCATAGTTGCCCAGGACAATACGGCGATCGTGACATCAGGGGCCGCGGGCGCGACCCTCTTCACTCCGGGGTCGGAACGCGAGGTCGCCGCGCTGCCCGCCTGCGAGATCGATCCGACCGGCGCTGGCGACTCCTTCGCCGCCGCTTTTACGGTGCGGCTGGTAGAAACCCACGACCCCATGCTGGCGATGCGATTCGGCGTTGCGGCGGGCGCCCTCGCGGTCGAGCGCCGCGGTGTCTTCGCGGCGCCGTCTCGCGACGAGGTGGAGGCGCGGCTTGCGCGCCCGGCCAACCCGCGAAGTCCACACCGTTGAGCGCCCGCATCGTTGCCTTCGTCAACCAGAAGGGCGGAGTGGGGAAGACCACGACTGCCGTGAACATTGCCGCCGCGCTCGGGCGGCGCGGTCAGCGCGTCCTCCTCGTCGATCTCGACCCGCAGGCGAACGCCACCAGTGCCTCCGGCGTCGACGGCCGCGACCGCGCCGGCATCTACGAAATGCTTCTCGACGAGGCGGACCCGGCCGAGTGCGTGGTCGCTGCGCCCGGCGAGCAGTTCTCGGTCGTGCCGTCGAGCGCCGCGCTCGCCGGCGCGGAGGTCGAACTCGTGCCGGTGCTTGCGCGCGAACGCCGGTTGGCCGCGGCACTCTCACCACTCGTGGATCAATACGACTGGATCTTCGTGGACTGCCCGCCCTCGCTCGGGCTGCTGACGATCAACGCCCTCACCGCGGCGGAGAGCGTCATCATCCCGGTGCAGTGCGAGTACATGGCGCTCGAAGGGCTCAGCCGCCTGGTCGACACACTGGAACTGGTGCGCCGTAGCCTCAACCCGCGACTTGCAATCCTCGGCGTCGTCCTGACGATGTTCGATGGACGCACGCGACTCGCCCAGCAGGTCGTGGACGAGGTGCGCAGCCACTTCAGGGAGAAGACCCTGGAGACGGTCGTGCCCCGCGCCGTGCGGTTGAGCGAAGCGCCCAGCCACGGCCAATCGATCTTCCGTTACGAGCCCGGGGGCCGCTCGGCGACGGCGTATGATGCGCTCGCGGGCGAACTCCTCGCTCGCGAGCAAGGCGCGCGGACAGGCGCTCAGACCGTGGAGGCTCGCCCGTGAGCCAGACAAAGCGTGGCCTTGGGCGAGGGTTGGACGCGCTCCTCAGCAGCGTTGCGCCTTTCCCACCAACGGCCGAGGCTCCATCCCCGGCCGGGCCGGGGCGCCGCCAGCCGGACGAACTCGATATCGACCTCATAGCGCCCAACCCCGAGCAGCCCCGCACGAACTTCGAGCCCGGCCAGCTGCGCGAACTCGCCGATTCCATTCGCGAACATGGCGTCATCCAGCCGCTGATCCTCACGCGTGACGAACACGGGGGTTACCGGCTGATCGCGGGCGAGCGGCGTCTCCAGGCGGCGAGGCTCGCCGGCCTGCAGACCGTCCCCGTGGTCTTCCGCGAGGCCGCGAGCAGCGAACTGCTCGAACTCGCGCTCATCGAAAACATCCAGCGCGCCGACCTCAACCCGATCGAAGAGGCCCTCGCCTACCGCCGGCTGGTGGACGAACACGGGCTCACCCAGGAGGAGGCGGCGAAGCGCGTCGGCAAGAGCCGGGCCGCGGTCGCGAACGCGATGCGTCTCCTCGCGCTCGAATCGGAGATTCGGCGGAGCCTCGTTGCCGGCGAGATCACGGAGGGCCACGCCCGCGCGTTGCTCGCCCTGCCAGAGGGTAAGGCGCGGCTCGACGCGTGCCGGGAGGTCGTGCGCAAGCGGTTCAGCGTGCGCGAGACGGAGGCGCTGGTGCGCCGCGCGGCCTCAGCGGCTGTCACCGAACCGGGCGCCCGGGTGACCCGCACGCAGCGACGCGACGCGACGATTGCGGACATCGAATCACGCCTCCGCCGCCGGTTGAGCACGCGCGTCCGCGTCGTGCCACAGCGCGAAGGCGCGCGCATCACGATCGAGTGTTTCAGCGCCGAGGAGTTCGAGTCGGTCGTGGCCCAGTTATTAGCAGACGACCGGTAGCCGTCGGGCGCTGCCCCGACGGACGGACGTGCCATGTCCAGTTGCCCGCACAACGCGCCACCGCCGCGCCGGACATCGTGCGCCAGCCCGTGCCCGCAGCGGGGCACGACTACGCCAGGCCGTGTTTGAGCGCGAACGCCGTCGCCTCCGCGCGGCCGTGGGCGCCGATCTTGGCGTAGACGTTGGTCACGTGGCGCTCGACCGTGCGTACGCTGAGGAAGAGAGCGTCGCCAATCTCGCGGCTCGTGCCGCCAGCGGCGAGCAGGCCGAGCACTTCCGCCTCGCGCGCCGTTAACCCCGCGGGCAGGCCGCTCCCGATCACCGTTGCTTTGCCATCGAGCAGCCCCACGACGTTGCGCGCTGGGACGGGGCGTGAGAAGCCCTTGAGCGTGTGTTCCACGGCCGGCTCCAAAGACACCACTCCCTCGACCGCGCCGCAGGCAGGCTGGCTGAGGAGGATCTGCCCCGGCTTCGCCTCGTCGCACAACCGCGAGGCGAGGTTCACGACCGTGCCGATGGCGCCGTAGTCGACCCGCCCTGCGAACCCGATCTCGCCGAGGGTGGCGTAGCCGTAGGAGATACCCACGCCGAAATCGAGCGCGTGGCCGCGCCGCCGCCAGGCCTGCGTGAGTTCGACCATCTCGTCCCGCAGCGCGACCGCCATGCGCACGGCCCGCAGCGCCGGGTCATCGCAGGGCAGCGGGTCGTTGAAGAAGACCATCAGGCCGTCGCCGGCGAAGTAGCCTACCGTCGCCTCGGCGCGCGTCACCAGTTCGCCCAGGACCTCGTGGAACTGCCGGAGCACGGTCATCACCTCTTCCGGCTCGGCCGTTTCGGCGAAGGAGGTGAAGCCACGCAGGTCGCAGAAGAGCACGGCGATCTGGCGGCGATGGCTCTGCATGATCGCCGCATCGCCTGATGAGACGACGAGGTCGGCGAGGTGGGGCGAGAGGAACCGCCGCAACCGCGCGAGCCCCTGGATTTCGTCAACCTGGCTGGCGACGCGGGCCTCAAGCGTCTGGTTCAGTTCTGCAAGCTCAGCCGCCTGTTCTTGAATCGTGTCGTGGTAGCTCTTCACCCGCAGCATCGAGCGCACGCGTGCCAGGAGTTCGGCCTTGTTGAAGGGCTTCGCCACGAAGTCATCCGCGCCGGCTTCGAGCGCGGTGATCTTCTCCTGCTCGCCGCTGGAGGTGACCATGATGATCGGCAGCGCCTGATACGCCGGGTCCGAGCGCAGTCGCCGGCAGACCTCGTGCCCGTTGATGCCGGGCATGAGCAGGTCGAGGAGGATGAGGTCAGGCGGCGTCGCTGCGACCGCGTCGAGCGCCTCCTGGCCCGAAGAGACACCCTGCACGGCGTAGCCGAGGGGCGTGAGGATCGCCTCCA
>JAYUAG010000520.1:0-3043 GCA_043741475.1 Thermoflexaceae bacterium
GCGTACGTCGCCACCTGCCAGGGAGTCTGCGGGCCCGTCGAAGGCGGCGGGTCTCAGTTGAGCTTCGCTGAGACCGTTTACAAAAGCGACGACGGCGGCATCACCTGGCGTGAGCACGGCGAACTGCCCGACGCGACGCGTTTTCTCGGCGTGGTTGGTGATCAAGTGCTCACCGCACGCTTTGACGGACGTGCGAATAGCCCCCGCTACGCGTTCTACCCCTCCGGCATGGCACTGGAGCGCCCGACGAACGTCCCGGTAGCCGCCTATCCGAACGTACTGAACGGGCTTTCCGTCGTCTGGCGAACCGAGAAGGGCGAGTATTTCGATCAGACTGGAGCCAGGCTCTTCGGGCCGCTGTTCGCCGAGCAGTACGCACCACAGATAGTGGTCGCCGACCAGCAGTACCAGCACACCTACCTGACCTGGAGCGAGCGCGCGGCACAGAAGCGGTGGACGGAAGCACCGAGCTACACGTACGTGGCGCGCATCGACCGCGACGGCCAGATGCGCGAGGCCTACGCCCTACCGGGCGATACCCTCTGGATCCAGGGCGAGTTCAGGCGCGCGGGAGACGTGCCGCCAGCGCTCTTCGGCCGCTTCCGTTTCGGGGCGGAGGGGACATCGTTTGGGGCCGTCCTCGATTTGGCCACCGCGAAGGTGCACCCGCTCGCGGAACTGACCTCCGGGGCCGGGGGGGGCCAATTCGTATATGTCCAGGGGCTCGTCCAGCTGCGCCCCCCAGAACGAGGCCCACAGGCGGGCTTCTTGCGCGTCACCGGCACTGGCGATTGCTTGAACGTGCGTGAAAAGCCGACGCTGGAGGCCTCGGCTGTGGGCTGCTACGCGGACGGCGTGCTCCTCGCCCAGGCGGACGAGCAGCAGAACTTCGCTGGCTCGAACGGCATCACCTGGTCGCTCCTCCTCACTCCTGACGGCCGGTTTGGCTACGCGAGCACCGAGTTCCTGAAGTAGAACGGCGCTTGTACCAACAGCACGCTGCGCTACCCCGCGCTACGCGAAACATCTGAGCGGCTTGCCGCCGTTGTAGGCCAGCATCTCCGTGAACATCTGGCCGGCGTTCAACGGCGTGCCCCACGACTCGCCCTTCAGCTCCGAATAGATACGGTGGAGGTTCGGCACCAGCCGTTCGGCGTCGTGCAGGAGCGCGAAGCGGCCGAGATCGAGCCCCGTCGCCAGTTCCAGCGGCGGCGTGCCTTTTTCGAAACCAACCCGCGCCACTCCGAGGATGAACTGCAGGTAAGCCCGCACGTCACCGATCGCCTCCGGCCCGCAGACTTCGCCATGGCCAGGCACGATGGTCTCGGCGCCGAGGGCCTCAATGCGTTCCAACGCGACCAGCCAGCCGCCAACCGACCCGCCCAGCGCGAAGGGCGTCCCGCCGTTGAAGATGATGTCGCCGGAGAAAAGCAGCTTTCGCTCCGGGATCCAGGCGACGATGTCGTTTGTCGTGTGTGCCGGGCCAACGAACATCAACTGAACCTGTAGGTCGTCCACGTAAACGTTGAGGCGATCTTCGAAGGTCACGAACGGGGGCGTCACCGGGCAGTCGCCGAATTCGATCATCGGGAAGAGCGCGTGAGCGAGATTGCCCACCGCTTTGACCTCCCTGCGGCAGCGTTCGTGCGCAATAATCGCCGCTTCGGGCGCGAAAACGAAGTTGCCGTGCGTGTGGTCGCCGTGGCTGTGGGTGTTGATCAGCGTGTTCACGGGCTTGTCCGTGACCGTGCGCAATGCGCGATGAAAGGCCAGCGCGCGTGCCTCCGTGCCGGTCGAATCGATGACTGTCGCGTGCCGCTCAGCGACAATCGTGCCGGTGTTGTTCAGGAACCAGCTGCCATCCATCTGGACGTAGGCGAAGATCCCTTCGCTCACTTCGTGGATCACCGGCGGTGGGATTTCCGCGTGGACGGGGACGGTTGCACTGCTCATGGGCGCCTACCTTCGTGGAGTTCGCCGCAGTTTAGCCCACCCTCAATCGTCGCGAGTGGTTCCGATCTCGGCATCGCGCATCTTGAAGAAGTCATCCAGGGTTTGGCCGAGTTCTGGCGTGAATCGCTCGTCGCGCAGTTCCATTTCACGGATGCGGTCCAGCCGGAAGCTGCGAAACCCCTGGCGAAGTTCGCACCACGCTCCCAGTGACCAACGGTACCCCCAGAAGAAGAGTCCGACCGGCCTGAGCGTCCTCTCCGATATCGCCCCTGAGCCGTCTTCGTAGCGGACCCAGACGATTCGGCGTTCCTCCAGCGCAACCCTGAGCGGCGTCAGTGAGGCGATCGTCTCGGTTGGGACGTGGAAGCCGGGAGCGAACAGCGGCGTATTGGTGAGCCGATCTCGCAAACGCTCCGGCAGGGCTGATTCGATGCGTGCCAGTGCGTCCTGGGCTGCGCGTCCAAGGGCCGGGTCACCCCAGCTTGAGACGACTCGTGCCCCGAGGACCATCGCTTCGAGCTCCGGTTCGGTGAACATCAATGGCGGGAGATCGAATCCACGGCGCAGCATATAGCCCACGCCCGCTTCGCCATCGATCGGCACGCCGGAACCGACCAGGTCGTGGATATCGCGGTAGACCGTGCGCTCCGAGACTTCAAGTTCGCGCGCAAGGAATGCCGCCGTGGCAACGTGCCGCCGCCGCAGAAGCTGAATGATTTGAAAGAGGCGGTCGGCACGTCGCAAGCTGGATTAGCCGCCCTTGAACTCGATCAGCTGCATGAGGTTGCCGTCGGGGTCGGCGAAGGTGGAGATGATGCCGCCCCACTCCTCCTTTCCGGCGGTGCGGGAGAACTTCACGCCCTTGGCTTCGAGCGCCTTTTGCTCGGCGGCAAGGTCATCAACAAGCATGCTGAAGATCACGCGGGAAGGTTCTTTGGCAGCGCCGCTCGTTTCGCTGTGCCCGTCAAAGGCCAGGGTCGTACCGCCGAACACGAAGGCGTAGTCTCCCATCCCTTCCTGCTTCTGGAGGCCGACCGTGTCGCGATAGAAGTCTCCAAGGCGGGCGGCGTTGTCGGTGGTGATGTTGACG
>JAYUAG010000521.1:0-3043 GCA_043741475.1 Thermoflexaceae bacterium
CCGCAGGTGCCGACGCATTCGTCGCCGTCAAAGGCGCCATAGTTGCGGTCGAACTCGAAGGTCTTGACGCGCGAACCGAGGCGCTCAGGATTAAAGTCACGCGCGAAGGTGGTGGACATCTGGCGCGAAAACGCCTCGAGTTCGCTTTCGGCGATGGTGCGGATGCTGATGCTCATGGGGCGGGAGTCTACCACGCGACGCGATGATGACGCTGGGCATGCGACAGACCGGGTCAGTAGCGCTCACCGCGAACTCTTCCTCTATGATCCGTGGCGCGCCACGGAGGCTCTTCCATGCAGCACGACCCCCTCCCAACCCGCCCCAAGAGCCCCGGCTACGGCGGCTACTTCGACCGCGGCGACGGGCTGCTCCCCTGGAGCTGGGCGCTCGAACACTTCGCCCCAATGCGCAGCTACTGGCTCGCCACGACGCGGCCAGACGGGCGGCCACACGTCATGCCCGTCTGGGGCGTGTGGCTCGATGGTGTCTTCCTATTCAGCACGAGTCCAAATTCGCTCAAGGGGCGCAACCTCGCCTCGAAGCCACGTTGCGCAGTCACGAACATGGACGAGGCCGCTTCTGTGGTGGTCGAAGGGACGGCCGCGTTCCTTCAGGACGCGGAAACGCTCGCCCGCTTCAACGCCGCCTACGAGCAGAAATACGACTGGAAGATGGACACGACCGACCCGAACACGCCTGTCTATGTCCTCCGGCCGACGGTCGCCTTCGGCATGGTCGAAGGCGAAGGCCAGACCGGCAGCCCCACGAAGTGGGTCTTCGATCAGGCCTGAGCAGGAGCCGCCGCGGCGGCGATCGCGGGCAACACCTCGCCCAGCGGTTCACGGATGATCACCGACGCATAGGCGTCGTAGGGCGTTTCCTGGGCATTCAGGATGACGAGCTTCGCCCCAGATCGCAGGGCGATCGCGGGCAACTCGGCCGCCGGGTAGACGCCGAGCGTCGTGCCGAGCGCGAGGAAGAGGTCGCAGCTCATCGCCTCGTCCTGGCTGCGAGCCAGGTCCTCGGGGATGAGGCCCTGGCCGAACGAGATGGTCGCCGACTTGAGCACGCCGCCGCAGCTGCGGCAACGCGGGTCTTCGTCGCCTTCGCGGACGCGCGCGAGCACGCGCTCGATCGGGCCCCGGTCCGGGCACTCCATGCACATGAATTCCCGCACGTTGCCGTGGATCTCGACGATTCGTGACGGCGGAAAGCCACCCTTCTGGTGGAGTCCGTCGATGTTCTGAGTCACGAGGAAGTGGAGCATCCCCATGCGGTTGAGTTCCGCCACGGCGCGATGGCCGGCGTTCGCTTCCGCCTGCCAGACCGGGCTGCTGACCCGGTTCTGCCACGAGTGGACACGCGCCTCCCGGTGAGCGAGGTAGTGCTGAAGCGTGGCCGCGCGTTCCGCGGCCGGGTCCTTCGTCCAGACGCCGTTGGGGCCGCGGAAGTCCGGGATGCCCGATTCCGTCGAGATCCCCGCCCCGGAGAGCGCCATCACCCGACCCGCCGACCGCAGCAGGGCCGCGACTTCTGCGATTCCATCAGCGAGAGGCGATTCAGACATCGGCGCTGAAAGTATCGTGCCAAAGCGGTCGCGACAAGTGGCCCGCCGTTCGTGACACATTTCACAGAGAGTTCACGCGCAGCAGCCATCGCGCACTTGCCAGAGCCCTATACTCTGGAGACAGCGAAGGGGGATCGCGCATGCGCAGCGTCGTGATCGTCACGCGCCACCAGGACCTCGCCCGGCTCGGCCCGACGCTCGAACGTGGCGGCCTCTCCGCGACCGCGCTCACGCCCGACCGCCTCGCCGTCGACGAGATCGACCCGAAAGCGGACGTGGCCGTGTTGGATCTGCGCGATATTCCCCAATCAGCCTTCTCCATTATCAACAGCAGCTACGCCGAACACGGCGTGATCGTGATCGTTGTCTGCGCGGAGGACGGCCTCGACCGCGTCGGGCCAGACCTCTCCGTGGATGACTTCGTCGTCATGCCCGCGGGCGCGGCCGAGCTGAGCCGCCGCATCGAACGCGCGGTCTGGCGTAAACACGGCATCGACAGCGAAAACTTCGTCCGCTGTGGAGCCATGACGATCGACCTTTCGAACTATCGCGTGACGGTCGACGGCGAGCCCCTGGTGCTCACGTTTAAGGAATACGAGCTGCTGCGATTCCTTTCGATGAACGCCGGGCGGGTGTTTACGCGCGAACAACTGCTTAACCGCGTCTGGGGTTACGACTACTTCGGCGGCGCGCGCACCGTCGATGTCCACATCCGCCGCATCCGCTCGAAGATCGAGATCCATGGTCACGCCTTCATCGAGACAGTGCGCAACGTTGGCTACCGTCTCGTCCCCGAAGCCCGCATCGACGACCTTGACGCGTGAGCTGCCAGGTGGTGGCTAGTGCGCCTCCACCGTGGGACCGGAGATAGCGCTCAATGGTCAGCTGAGACAGCGACCCCACCCTGGACGCCGGCCTGGCATCGTCATACAACCCGCCCCGTTGCCGTCGCGGTTGAGCAAGGGACTTAGGCCGCTTCGCGCACAATTCCGAACCGCGCGCATGAGCAAGCGGGTTGTATCCACCAACTCGAGCCGTGCACCCGCCCCTGACCTCAACTCAAGTTGGATGGGATCTAGTTCGCCTGCGCCGTCGCCGTACAGGTGCTCGTGTTGCCGGCGAAATCGGTAACCCGCCAGGTGAACACGACGGTGGAAGGCCTGGAGGTGAACTTCACCTCGCCAGTGGTGTCGCCGCCGGCGCCGAGCGTCCAGTTGGAACTCGACGCGCCCGGCCCGTTCACGACGGAGAGCAACTCGGTGCTGGCGACGCCGCTGGTACCGTCGCTCTTGACGAGGGCCCAACTGATCGCCGTGTTGACGCCTACGGTGACCAACTTCACGGAACCCGAGATCGAGCAGGTCGGTTTGCTTGTGTCCACCTTCACCGACGTGTTCGAAGCCGGCTGAGGCGGCGCCGTGTTGCCGGCGAGGTCGCGGCAATCGTCTGCGGCAGTGGTACCGCGAGGGAAGACGG
>JAYUAG010000522.1:0-3034 GCA_043741475.1 Thermoflexaceae bacterium
GCGGAGGCGGCCGAGATCGGCCGTCGTCTCAACCTCCTTGACCTCGAGATGATGGGCCTCGCCCTCGAGGGGCTGTCGCTCGTGAGCGAAGGGGCGATCGCCGAGGGCATGGCGAAGGTGGACGAGGCCGCGGCGGCCGCCATCGCCGGCGGATTCACCAACCCGAACTGGCGTGGCACTGTGTGCTGCTGCCTCGTCGATGCCTGCGGCCGCGTGCGCGACTACGACCGGACGCTCCAGTGGCGCGGCCGTATGAAACGCATCTTCGATGATGAGCTCAAGATCGAGGGCTTTTTCTCGCTCTGCCGGCCGGGCTACGCCCAGGCGATGCTCTGGCGCGGTTCCTGGGCTGAGGCGGAGAGCGAGCTCGAATTCGCGGTCCGCGAACTCAGCGACGTCTCTCCGCCCTACCTCGGTGAGAGCCTCGTGCGGCTCGCTGAACTCCGCCTTGGCCAGGACAGGCTCGTCGAGGCGGAGGCACTCTTCGCCCAGGTGGAGGGTGACCCGCTGTCGCTGCCGGGACGCTCACATCTGGCGGCTGCGCGAGGCGATGTGGCCTCGGCCGTCGACCTCGCTGAGCGCTATCTCCGCCACCTGCCGCCATCGGCCCGCGCGGAGCGGGCCACCGGGCTCGAAGCCCTCGTCCCGGCGCTCCTTGCATGCAATCGCGCGGTCGAGGCCACGGCGGCGGCCGAAGAGCTCGGGGCCCTTGCCGAACTCCTTGGGACACGGCCGTTCCGCACGGCGGCGGCCATGGCCCGCGGCCTCGTCGAGTCGGCACACGGTGAATTCGAGGGCGCCCGGCGCGCCTTTGAAGACGCGCTTGACCTGAGCGAGAAGGGCGCGGGCGCCTATGAGACAGCGCACGCCCGCGTCGAGCTCGCCAGGACCCTGATCGCGCTTGGGCGGCCGGACGCCGGGTTGCGCGAGGCCACTCTCGCCCTGGACTCCGCTCGCATGATGGGCGCGGCCAGGCTTGCCGCGAGCGCGACCGCGCTCCTTGGCCCGCTCTCGGGTGAGCACCCGGGGGGAACGGGCACGCTGCCCGCCGGCCTCAGCCTGCGCGAGGCCGAGGTCCTCTCCTATCTCGCGCGCGGGCTGAGCAACCAGGAGATCGCGGCCGCCCTCGTGCTGAGCGTGCGCACGGTCGAGCGCCACATCTCCAACATCTACACGAAGGTTAACGTTAGCGGCCCCTCGGCGCGTGCGGCCGCTGCCAGCTTCGCGGCCGAAAACGCGCTCGCGCGGCCCATGAGCACGTAGAGCGCGTCCCGCCGCGTTACGTGCGAAATCGCCGAGGTTACGTGCTACCACCGATGCAGCGGGTCTCGCCCGCGGCAAAGATCAACCCAGCTCGTTGGCTCGCCGGACGCACCGCCGCCCGGCGGGCGGCGGGCAAACCAAAAAAGCTGGAGAAGAAGCATGTCTGCAACCGCCACCCTTGAACCGCCCACCGCTGCCCCCGAAATCGACCCCGCAAAGGCGGAAGCCTTCGCTGGCCGCATGCTCAGCCTCGCGAACGACGCGATGTTGAGCCTCCTTGTCAGCATTGGCGCCCGGTCGGGCCTGTACGACCAACTGGCGGGGACGCCTCCTGCCACCAGTGCCGAGATCGCCCTGAAGACCGGGCTCAACGAGCGTTACGTGCGCGAATGGCTCGGCGCCATGACCGCGGGTCGGATCATCGAGTACGACGCCTCCGCGAAAACGTATTGGCTCCCGGCCGAACACGCGCTCTGCACGACCAGCGCCGCCGGCCCCGACAACCTCGCCTTCTTCACCCAGTACGTCTCCCTCTTCGCCTCCGTCGAAGATGCGGTGCTTGACTGCTTCCGCCAGGGCGGTGGCGTGCCGTACTCCGCCTTCGGGAAGTTCCAGGCCCTCCAGGCCAAGGAGTCCGGGCCGATCTACGACCTCACCCTCGTCGACCGCACGCTTCCCGCGATCCCCGGCATCGTCGCCCGCCTGCAGGCGGGAATCGATGTCGCCGATGTTGGCTGCGGCTCGGGCCACGCGCTCAATGTGATGGCGCGCGCCTTCCCACGCAGCCGCTTCACGGGCCTCGACATCTCGAGTGAGGGTCTTGCGGCGGGCCGCTCGGAAGCGGAGGCCTGGAGGCTCGGCAAGGTCACCTTCTCTGAGGCGGACGTCGCGAAGCTGACGGCGACCGCTGCATACGACTTCATCACTGCCTTCGACTCGATCCATGACCAGGTGGCGCCGCGGGCAGTCCTTGCCGGGATCCGCAAAGCGCTGCGGCCCGATGGGACCTTCCTCATGGTCGACATCGCCGCCTCGTCGAACCTCGAAGAGAACCTCGAACATCCCATGGCGGCTGCGCTCTACTCGGTCTCCACGCTTCACTGCATGACCGTCTCGCTCGCGCACGGCGGTGAGGGGCTAGGGACGATGTGGGGTGAGCAGAAAGCCCGCGAATACCTTGCCGCCGCCGGGTTCGGCTCCGTCGAGACCGCGCGGGTGGAAGGTGACATGTTCAACACCTACTACGTCGCCCGCGCGTGAACCTCGTCGCCCCGCTGGGCGCCCCACTCAGCGAGCGCCCACGCGGCCAGCAAACCCCCTGGGAGTGCCGTGATGTTAATGTCCGCAAATCACCGAGAAGGCGCAGGGCGGGCGCGTGCTTGCCTTGCGCTGCGTTGGCTGATCGGTCTATTGCTCCTCGGCACCGCCCTTGGAAAGGCGCTCGACCTTCCGGCATTCGTCGATGTGGTCGGTTCCTACGATTTCCTGCCGGAGGCGTTGCAGTGGCCGGCGGCCACTGCACTCGTCGTCGCCGAAGCGGCCCTCGGGGCATGGCTGCTCAGCGGCAGATTCGTCCCTTTGGCTTTGGGCGCTGCTGTAGCGCTGCACCTGGGCTACGCCGCGTTCACCGAAACCGCCGTCCTCCGCGGACTCGGTCTCACGAACTGCGGCTGCTTCGGCCGGTTCTTCGCCCGGCCGCTCGAGTGGTACACGCCGCTCGAAGACGTGGCGGTCGCTGCGCTGGCGGCGGCCGCGCTGCTTCTCGACTCCA
>JAYUAG010000523.1:0-3031 GCA_043741475.1 Thermoflexaceae bacterium
CTACGTGCAGATCGGCGTGGCGAGGTATTACGACGCCGCCTCGCCGTGGGGCTGGTACTGGGTGACGGACTTCGGGGTGGTTGACGATGGGTCTAGAGGCGTGGACGGAGACGGCCGGGCGGCCGCGGCCCAAGCGTCGCCTTCGCGCGGCGCGACGGCGACGCTTGGCGGGAAACCGTTCTGGGTGAACGACTCGAGTTACGGAGCTGCGACCGGTGGCTTCTACTGGGACCCGGTAAGTGGCGAGATTTGGACTGGCATCCGCGGCTGGCATGCCTTTGCCCCTCAGCCTCGCAGAACAGCATCTCCGCTGTGGGTGGACGACGCTGCGTACTGCAGCGCCGGCGCCGGGTTCTACTGGGACCCTGTAAGCGGTCTGGTTTGGGTGGCTGAGCGCGGTTGGCGCTCATTCGATCGTGCATGTGGCAGCGCGTAGATGTCCGAGAGCCCGTTGCGCGGGAGGGCGTCCGACGGGCCCCCGGCGCCGGTCCCCTCACGTTTCCTCAACCCGAAACTGCGAAAGGGTGTAGACAATAACGGCTGAGTTTTGCTAATCTCCGTTATTGTCTACACCCTTGAACCTTTGTCCGTGGAGCCGCCATGCCAGCACTCACCCCTTTCGACGATTACCTGGACCTTGTGGAGGCGGCGCACGAGCTGGCTATCCACCCGCAGAGCCTGCGTCGGCTGATCAAACAGAAGAAGATCCCGGCGACGCTGTTCGCGGGCAAGTACCTGATCGAGCGGGATAAGCTGGAGATGTTCAAGAGCAACTATGACCCGCGTCCGGGGCGGAAGCCGATCCGGCGGCTGCTGTAGCCGGAAACCGGTGCGCGTGTCCGGCGTCCGTGGTGTGCGGCGCGAATTGACGCTCGCGGTACGGATCGGGCGATTTTGTGTCCGGGCAGGGTGAAACATCCGCTTGCTCACGCGCGCGGTTCCCGTGGGTATCTGATCGAGCGTGACGAGGTGAAGAGCATCCGGCCTCGGCTGGGGCGTCAGTACCCCTACGAGAAGCTGGGGCTGATCGTACCGCTGCTGATCAGCGCGACCCAGGTGACGAGCAGGCCAAGTTCGACCGTGAGCACGAGCCCGACGAGGCCCGCCCAAACGAGCTGGGCGCTGCCCCGGTTCGCGAACACGGGGATGCCGAAAATGATCGACGAGCAGATGAAGATGACGAGCGAGATCACTCCCGCATCGTTCGCGCTCATGAGGAAGGGGAGAATGGTCGCGAGCATCACGTCTCCGGTAAAGAAGCGGTTTGGCGCCGTTTGGCTACCGGGTTCGGATAATATCGCGTGCTTCCCTCACGGGCGAACGCGGGCGCGCATGTCCTCGTCAGCAGGCCAGCGCGTGCTCAGGTTGGTCGCGCGATATCAGGGTCGAGGACTTCACCTCGAAGATGACGGGAGCCGCGACGGTGGCGCTGGTACCTTCGCCGCCGCCCGGCTGGGTGCAGGGCACGCGCACCTGAGATCAGGTAGTTCTCGCCGACCGTCCCGCGGGAGGCGCCGAACAGACTCCTACGCTATCGGCTGGCGCCTAAAGGTGCAAAACAACATTTCGCCGCCGATCGCTGTACCGCCGAAACGCCAAAACCGGGGGGGGGCGGCTGAGGCGCTCAAACTCCGATGCCAACAAACGCACCTCAAATTCACGGCTGGGTACCGCCTAAACACGGCCCGGACCTTCCATCTCCAGAATGAGCTGCAACACTACAACCGAATTCTGGTTCGCCTGGGCTGCCTTTCACGCCAATACCAGGATTTGAAAGCCGTAGGACAACCTGCGATCGCAGACTCCGGGCGTCGTCGAAACGGCGCCGTAAGGATCCTGTAATGGCGCCGTAAGTAACTTCGCCCGGGCCGCGGCTTAGGATCGTGGCCGCGGTGCGGTCGCGCGGGACCGACCGGCGAAAAGGAGAACCATGAGGAAGAAGACTATTCTGGCTATTCTGGTGGCGCTGGTTATGACGGCGCTTGTTCCCACAGTGACGTACGCCCACACCAATGTACCGGGCTCACCAGTCGGCCCACCAGGCGGCCTCTTCTACGCCTTTGATCAGGCCTATACAAGCGCGGTTACTCCAGCGCACGTTCCCGACAAGGGACGCTTCGACATCTTCTATGTGTTTCCGGACTGCCCAACGTGCGCTCCGGTCTCGGACGCTGCGCCGGGCATGCCCGGCTACAACGGCGGGCGCTGGATGGTCGTAAAGGCGTTCGGCATCTCCTCACAACTCACGAACGCGGCGGCCGTCGAAGGCCTGGCTACCAGTCTCGTGGATACCGGACATCGCTTCGTCTGTCCGCTGGTTCGAGTTTGACACAAACTAACTTTCATGTGGTGTGACCCAGTGATCGATGTGGCTGAGATCCGGGCACGCTACCAGCTATGGCGCGGCGTTTGGATGAGCGCGCGCGGAGGTGGTTCGCGGGGCCGGCGGCGGCGGTTCTCGGTCCGGGCGGGCAAGCGGTCGTCGCTCGGGCTAAGGACGGTCGTGTGAACCTCAGGCGGCGGTCCGCTCCTGCAGCGGCGACGCCTTGTGGAGCAGCGCCTCCAACGTGAAGCCGAGTCCGGCGTTCTCACACAGCGAACCGCAATAGGTCATCTTCAGCGAGCTACTGGGCGATCGGCGCCAGTCGTAGCGCAGGCCGCAGCGGGCGCAGGTGCGCAAATGCCGGAGGTCGAAGGCGGGCGGTTCCGCGGGTGATCCTCCGGTCGTTGGCGATGTTTCGCCTAAAGCGCGAGCAGCGGCTGCCATTCGCGCCGCAACACCTGGATGCCGTTGAGGATCGTCTCGATCGTGAAACCGAGTGCGCCCTTTTCGCAGAGCGTCCCGCAATAGGTCATCTTCAGAGAGCCGCTCGTGGAGCGCCGCCAGTCATACTTATCTCCGCAGCGTTCGCAGCCGCGAAGATGCTCGTTGTCCATTGTTCCCTACCCGTGTGGGCCCCACCAGGAGCCAGTATCGCAGATAGATATCGACGGTCTACGTGAGCTTGCACACTGGCGGGGAGAGATTGCT
>JAYUAG010000524.1:0-7088 GCA_043741475.1 Thermoflexaceae bacterium
ACTATAGCGAGTGCCTCCGCCGGACCGGGGCGATGGGACGTGGCCTGTGCCAGCCTTCCGTGGAAGGCGCCCCGCCGCTATCGTGAAACGTTGAGTCCATCGGCGGCGCGTGCCCAAGGGCAAATCTATGCGCCGTACTTTTCGGAGGCTACCCCTGGTAACCCCTGTCAGCATGAAACAGCTGCTCGAAGCGGGCGTCCACTTCGGTCATCAGACCCGGCGCTGGAACCCGAAGATGAAACAATTCATCTTCACCGAGCGCAACGGCATCCACATCATCGACCTTCAGCAGACGGTCACGCGACTCGACGAGGCCATCACGTTCGTGCGCGACACCGTCGCCACGGGTGGCGACGTGCTCATCATCGGCACGAAGAAGCAGGCGCGCGACACGGTTGAACTCGAAGCCGCCCGTTCGGCGCTCCCCTTCGTGAACAACCGCTGGCTCGGCGGCACGCTCACGAACTTCCGCACCATCCAGAGCCGCATCCGCCACCTCACGAGCCTCGAAAATTCGGTCGCGCGCGGTGAATTCCTCCGCCTCACGAAAAAGGAGCAGCTCGATATCACGAACGAGATCGAGCGCCTCAATCGGCACTTCGGCGGGCTGAAAAAGATGGAGCGGTTGCCCGCCGCCGTGTTCATCATCGACACAGTGAAAGAGTCGATCGCCGTCGCCGAATGCGTGCGGCTGAACATCCCCATCGTCTCCCTGGTCGACACGAACTGCGACCCGGATCCCGTGCTCTACCCCATCCCCAGCAACGACGACGCCATCCGCGCGATCAAGCTCATTCTCGGCAAGGTCGCCGACGCAGCCATCGAAGGCCGTGCCGCCAAGGAATCCGGCGTCGGGCCGGGCGTCCACGGCGATGACATGGTGCGCAAGGCGGAAGAGGGGGTCGCCAGCGGCTCCTACTCCGCTTCGCCGGATGAAGAGGGCGCGGCAGATGCCGTTGCCTCCGTCACGACCATTACGATGGAAGCGCAGGCCGCCGCTTCCGAGCCCACGGGAGAGTAGTTCGATTGGCTGAAGTGACCACAGCAATGATCAAGGAACTCCGCGAGGCCACCTCCTGCGGCGTGATGGACGCCAAGCGCGCCCTCGATGCAGCTTCCGGCGACATGGCGAGGGCCAAAGAGGTGATCCGAGAACAGGGCCTCGCCGCCGCCGCCAAGCGCTCCGACCGGGCCACCGGCCAGGGCGTCGTCGAGAGCTACATCCACGGCGGGGGCCGCATAGGCGTGCTCGTCGAACTCAATTGCGAGACCGACTTCGTCGCGGCGACGCCGGACTTTCGCCAGCTGGCGAAGGATGTCGCCCTCCAGGTCGCAGCGATGAACCCACGCGTCGTCTCCCCCGCCGATCGCACCCAGGCGATGGAGGGCAGCGATGCGGAGGTCGCGCTCACGGCCATGCCGTTCATCCGCGATGGCAGCCGCACCATCAACGACCTCATCAACGAGGTGATCGGTAAGACGGGCGAGAACGTGCGCATCAACCGCTTCTCGCGCTTCGAACTCGGCCAATAGACCTCGAGGAAGGTATGCCTGTGACAGGGCGCTATCGGCGCGCACTCGTGAAACTGAGCGGCGAAGCCCTCATGGGCGACCGCCCCTTCGGCATCGACGCCGCCACCGTACGAGCGCTCGCGAATCAACTCGCCCGTGCCTCTGCCGATGGCGTCGAGGTCGCGGTGGTCGTCGGTGGCGGGAACTTCTGGCGCGGCGCGACCGTCGCTGAGACCGGCATGGACCGCGCCACCGCGGACTACGCGGGCATGCTCGCGACGGTCATGAACGCGCTCGCCCTCCAGGACGCGCTCGAGAAAGAGGGCGCCGTCGTCCGCACCCAGACAGCCCTGACCATCACCTCCGTGGCTGAGCCATACATCCGGCGCCGGGCGATGCGACACCTGGAAAAGGGCCGCGTCGTGATCTTTGCCGCCGGGACGGGCAGCCCCTTCATGACCACCGATACGGCCGCCGCGCTCCGCGCCGTCGAGGTCGAGGCGGAGGCCTTGCTCATGGCCAAGAACGGTGTCGACGGCGTTTACGACGCCGATCCGCGCAAAGATGCGAACGCCACCAAGTTCGAACGGATCACCCACCTTGATGCGATCCAGCGTCAGCTCCAGGTGATGGACCAGACCGCACTCACGCTCTGCAAGGAGCACAACGTCACCATCGTCGTCTTCGATGTGGCTGGCCCGGACGCGATTTATCGCGCCCTTCGCGGCGACACGACCGGCACCGTCGTCGAATCCGAAGCCAACTGAACCGGGCCGGGTGGTAAGATTTCACGGAGGTTCTCGCACATGGTGGACCCAACCGAGATCATCCTTGACGCCGATGAGCGGATGGACAGCGCAATCGTCGCGCTTCGCCGCGAACTGAACGGCGTCCGCACTGGTCGCGCCCATCCCAGCCTCGTTGAGGGGCTCCACGTTGACTACTACGGCGCCAGCACGCCGCTCAAACAGCTCGGCACGGTCAGCGCTCCGGAGCCCAGGCTCCTCACCATCCAGGTCTGGGATCGCGGCGCGATCAAGGCGATCGAAAAGGCCATCCAGACCTCCGACCTCGGCCTCAACCCCGCGATCGATGGCCAGCTCATCCGTCTGCCCATCCCCGCGCTCACCGAACAGCGGCGCAAGGACATGGTGAAGCAGGTCCACAACAAGGTGGAAGAATCACGCGTCGCCGTGCGCAACGTGCGGCGCCACGCCCACGACGAGCTGCGCAAGGCCGAAAAGGAAGGCGACTGTTCGAAGGACGAGCTGCTGCGCGCCGAGGAGGAACTTCAGAAGGTCACGGACCGCCACATCGCGACCATCGATTCCGAGGGCAAGAAGAAGGAGGCGGACCTGCTTGAGGTCTAGCGCCGCGCCGCCGCCGCCGGCGGTCGCGCCGGCCGAACTCCTCGGCGATATCATCTCGCCGGTGAGCGGTGGGCGTGTGCCCCGCCACGTCGCCATCATCATGGACGGTAACGGCCGCTGGGCGAACCAGCGGGGCCTTCCTCGCGCCGCCGGCCACCGCGCCGGCACGGAGAACATCCGCCGCGTGATCGAGCGTTTCTGCGACCACGGCGTCCAGTTCCTCACGCTCTACGCCTTTAGCACGGAGAACTGGAACCGGCCGGAAAAAGAGGTCCGCTTCCTCATTCACCTGCTCGGGCGCTTCCTCCGGCGCGAACTCGAAAACCTCGATCGCAACGGCGTGCGCCTCGTCCACCTCGGCCATCTCGAGGCGCTCCCGCCACGTCTCCAGCGCGAGGTCGCCACCGCCATCACGCGCACTCGCGACAACGATCGTATCACCCTCAACCTCTGCTTCAACTACGGCGGACGCGACGACATCGTCATGGCCGTCCGCCAGCTGGTGGCCGACGGCCTCACGCCGGACGAGGTTACCGAGGAGGCGATCAGCGAGCGGCTCTACAGCCACGGCTCACCCGACCCGGACCTGGTAGTCCGCACCGGCGCCGAGCAGCGCATCTCGAACTTCCTTCTCTGGCAGTCGGCCTACGCCGAGTTCTATTTCACCGACGCGTACTGGCCCGATTTCGGCCGCGAAGACGTAGATATTGCGCTCGCCGAATATGGCCGGCGCAAGCGGAAGTTCGGCGGCCTCCTCCCGGAAGACCTCGATCCCCGCCGCGGCCAGTGAACAGCACCGCCAACGACGCGAGGCCCCCTTCCAACTTCCAGCTCCGACTCTTCACTGCAGCAATCGGCCTGCCCCTCGTGGGCGCGCTGGCGTGGCTCGGCGGTTGGCCATTCGCGATCGCGGCCGGCGTCGTGGCCGCGCTCGCTGCGGTCGAATTCGGCCACGGCTGGCTCTTCCCTTCGATGGCGCTGCGCGCCGTCTTCCCGCAACTCCTGAACTTCGCCGTTTCCGGGCTGGCCGTCGCCTGGGTGCACGCTGAGCCGCGTGCCCTTTGGGCCGCGCTGGCCCTCGCTGGCTTCGCCTCTGTGGCAGGCTACGCGCCCGGCCGTTTCTTCGGGCCGCGCAAACCATGGCGGGTCCAGGCCTGGGCGCTCCTCTACGTCGGTGTCCTTGCGAGCGCGCTGGTCCTCGTCCGGGACCTCGAAAATGGCCGCTCGTGGGTCTTCCTCGGGCTCTTTGCTACCTTCGCCACGGACACTGGCGCCTACGCCGTCGGGCGCCTCATCGGCCGCCACAAGCTCGCGCCCCGCATCAGCCCGAAGAAAACCTGGGAAGGCGCCGCCGGGGGATACGCGGCGGGCGCAGGCGCCGTGCTCGGGCTCAACGCCCTCTTCGATACGGGCCTCTCCGCTGCGGAGATGCTCCCGTTCGCCCTCGCTATGCCGGTCCTCTCCCAGGCCGGGGACCTCTTCGAAAGCTGGATGAAGCGACGCATGGGCGTCAAGGATGCCTCTGGATTGCTGCCCGGGCATGGTGGCTTCCTCGACCGTCTTGATTCCATCCTCTTCGTCATGCCCGTGCTCTACGTCTTCCTTCGCTGGTGGGCCCCAGGGGCGTCGTGACTCGGGCGTGGTTCAGAGTCTCGCCCGAACCCCATCAGTAGCGCGCGTGAGCAAGCGCTGGGGTCGATGGGGGCTACGAACGGTCCAGGCGCGCGGGTGCCGCGTCCATCTACATCGCCAATCATTCGTGCCCCTCGGCCGCCATCGCGCTGACGGTCCCAGCGCTTACTGCCGTGCGCGCTACGGATGGGTTGGTGCATTACATCCGGTGGTGCGCGCGGTACTGAGGCCGACTCAGCGCGGCATCTGCTGCGCGTAGATCTCGCCCAGCACGTCGAGGAACGCCGACATCGGCCCCGACTGCGGCTTGTTCCGCCGGTACATCACGGCGATATCGCGCTTTACCGGCCCCGCCGATTCGATGTGCACCTTGTGCAGCGTGCCCAGCCGCATCTCCCGCTCGACGGAAAGTTCCGGCAACAATGCGATTCCGAGGTTCATCTCCACCATCTTCTTCGTCGCCTCGATCGAGTCGAGCTGCATCTGTTGGTGGGGGACCACTCCGAGATCCCGAAACAGCGTCATAATCATACTGTAGTAGCCCGAATCGCGGTCGAACAGGATGAGCGAGTCTCCGGCCAGGTCCTCAACGCGCACCGTGCCGCGCTTCGCGTAGCGGTGCTCAGAGGAGACGACAAGCACGAGTTCGTCTTGATACAGCACGATCGTGCGCACATCGGGGTGGTTGATCGGACGCCCAAACCCGATCTGGACATCGTCGTCCAACACGAGCTGCAGCACATCGTCCGAGTGGCCCGTGCGCACGAGCACATCCACGCCGCCGCGGTTGTCGCAGAAGATCTTCAGCAGCCGCGGTAGGACGTACGTGCCCACAGCTGGCGCCGTCCCGATCGTCAGGCGGCCGGCCGTCCCGTCACGCGTGCCTTCGAGGACGAGCAAGCCGTCCTGGAGGGCGCGGTTCATGCGCTGTGCATACGGAAGAAAGGCATGTCCCGCATCCGTCAGTTTGACGCCCCGGCCCATACGTTCGAAGAGAGACTGGCCCACCTCGCGTTCGAGCGACTGGATGCGGTTGCTGAGTGAAGGCTGCGCGACGCTCAGGACTTCCGCGGCGCGGCTAAAGCTGCCGCAGTCTGCGGCGGCGATGAACGCGTCCAGCTGGGCAAGCTCCACCGGTGCTCCCGCATCAAACGCTCGGCCTCGCGGCCATAGCGTAGGCCTATAGCTTAGCATACCCCTACGCGGAGCCATAGACCAGTGCCATGGTAGTGAAGCCCGCGGCTATCTCCCGTGCTATGGCCCGCCCGTGATCGGCAACACCGCTCCGGTCGTGTAGCTCGACGCCGCGGAGGCGAAGTAGAGGGCCGCGCCCACGACTTCTTCCGGCTCGCCGCCCCGTCCCATGAAGATGGTCGTCTCGGCGCGCTTCTTGAACGCTTCAAGGTCCCACGCCTTCGAGATATCCGTGAGGAACGGACCGGGCATGATGCAGTTCACCCGCACCTTCGGGCCGAAGGCGTGGGCGAACCCCACCGTCATCGCGTTCAATCCCGCCTTCGCCGCCGCATACGGGATGACGTCCGCGCGCGGGTTCATCGAGCCGTTGCTGGAGACCATGATGATCGAGCCGCCTTCGCCCGCAGCCATGCGAGTGCCGACCACCGCCGTCAGCCGGAAGGGGCCCTTCAGGTTCACATCGAGCACCTTGTCATAAAGCGCCTCGCTCACGTTGCTCACATGGTCGTAGAGCGGCGACATGCCCGCGTTGTTGACGAGCACATCGATCGTGCCGAACTCGGCGTAGGCTCGTTCCGCGAGCCCCTCCACCTGGCCCCAGTCGCCGACGTGGCAGGCGACAGGCAACGCGCGCCGCCCCGTCTCGGCCCTCACCTCAGCCGCGAGAGCTTCACAGGAATCAAGCTTGCGGCTTGCGATCACCACATCGGCGCCGTGGTGTGCGAATGCCAGCACCATGGCGCGGCCAAGGCCCCGGCTGCCGCCCGTCACCAGCGCCACCTTGCCGGTCAGGTCGAAGAGTCGTGCGTAGTCCATTCGGGGCTGCCTCCGTCCTACGGGATACTAGCGGGCGTCGGCCCCCATGCAAAAGCACCCGCCGGCCCGGCCGCCGCTCTCCTCACGGTGAGGTTCGATGGTGCCCAACGACGGGCCTGGCGCTCCCCAACCGCCGCACGTCTCACCGGCCTGGACACAGTGCCAGGATTGAGGCGGAAGCGGCATCAGGAATCCCAAGGAGATCTTGTCATGCAGCAAACCTGGCTTGGCCTGGACATCGGGGCTCTGGTTCGACCCCGCTGCGGAGCGACTCGCGCGTCCTGCTCGGTTGAGGCCATCCCTTCTCCGCGCGTCGGCGGCCACCACGACGCGGTGCTCTGCCGGATAAGCTACACTCGAACTAGCTAGCCCGGGCGCCGGGGAGGAGCCAAGGAACGACCCATGAACGCAGGACAGATACCCGCGATCCGCTTTACACCGGCCGCGGTAGCCAAGCTCACACAGGTCAAGCAGAACCACGCCCACCCGGTGGCAGGGGTACGCCTGCAAATTGTCGGGCGCAGTGGCGGCGAGTTCCAGCACGTGCTCAGCCTGGTCGAG
>JAYUAG010000525.1:0-3006 GCA_043741475.1 Thermoflexaceae bacterium
GCTGGTCTCAGGTCGGTCGACGCGGCCGGCGCTGCTCTGGGGACAAAAATGGCGGGACGCTCAGGCGACGAGTTTGGGGCGCCTTTCCCCGGCATCGACCGACTCCGCGACCCGGTCGCGCTAGCGGAACGCAGGCATGACTTCGCGTGCGAATCGTCGCATGCTCTCACGAAGCTCGGCGCCGTTGCTCCAGGCGAAACCCATAGAAAGGAAATTGACGCCCGCGACGCGATACTTGCGGATCTCGTCAATCGCCTGCGAGGGCGATGTTGGTCCAGACGCCTCGCCCACTGGAGCGTTGTCGACGTGGCTGCGCATCGTTGCGGTCTCTGGGTCGCTTCCCATCGCGAGGCCGCTGTAACCGACCCAGAGTGGCTCGTCGCCGCGACCATGTTCAGCGCGAAGCTGCTGAATCGCCTGGATGCCCGAGCGGAGCTGCTCCGGAGTGGCAGTCATTGGGAACCAGCCGTGGCCGATTTCGGCCACGCGGCGAAACGGCGCCGGGCCAGTCCCGCCGATGAGAAGAGGAATCGGTTGTTGCACCGGCCTTGGCAAGAAACTTACATCGTCGAACTTGACGAATTGCCCATTGAAGGTTGGTGAATCGCTGGTCCAGAGCTCGATCATCGCACGCAGATACTCGTCCGTAATCGCCGCCCGACGATCGAAGTCGATGCCAAGCCGGCGGAACTCCGCCTTCATCCAGCCTGTGCCCGCGCCCAGGAGGACGCGTCCCCCAGTAAGAACGTCGAGGGTGGCCAGGGCCTTGGCTGTCTGGACCGGCGGATGGTAGGGGACGACCATGACACTCGTAAGGAATCGGATACGCCGGGTTGCGCCGCCCAGGTAGGCTGCCAGGACTGTCGTGTCGTACCAGTACCTGGCGCTGAGTTCGGCGGTCGGCCAATGCGGGGGAAGGAGATGCTCGGGGAGCAATACGGCGCCGAAACCGAGTGCTTCCGCCTCGACGACGGTATCCCGAAGCTCTGACGGGTCCTTGAAGCGCGAATAGGGAAACACGCTGGCGCCAAACTCGAGACGCGCCCACTCCGGATGTGTCACCAGGGCGCCCCCTGAGCGACGAACAGGCGTTCGCGGGTAACCAGGGTGATCACCTCGCCGGCCAGCGCACTCGCTTCACGCGTGATCGCTGCGCGGCCTTCGTCGTTGTCGAACATGCGCCGTTCGAAGTCGTCCAGCGTGGGGAATGAAAGTTCGGCGAACCCGTGGACCAGCGGCGCGCCGGGAGTAATGGCCTGGATCACCCCGTTCTGGACGTACCGACCCGTACCCACGTGGTGCTTTCGAGCTGCGCCGGCGTGGTCGCGCCAGCCGCGAGTGGCGTCGTCGTTGGAGAGTCCGGCGGGCCGTGTGACCAGGTAGAACGCCTTGACACCCGTCGCAGACAAGCCCACGCGGCTTTCCGCCGTATCCAGCTGAATGCGCTCAGAGACGCGATAGAGCCAACGCGAACCGAGCCAACCGAGCTTCCTCCATACCGCTGAGAGCGCCCCTGCAACTTCCCCCGGCTCTGACTCGAACCAGTATTCCATCAGGCCGAGGTACGGAGGTGGGGCGACGGCTGAGTTTGACCTGACGCCCTCAACAACGTTTACGGCGACCCGCTGAAGGCCTGGCATATAGGCCAGGAGCGCGGCGGCGGCGTGATCGAGGGCGCCGGCAAGGGGCGTGGACCAGCATGGGTCTCGATGAATTTACGCACGCCGTTGGTGGTCCTTACTGCTTCCCGAGTGCAGCGCGCATGGCTGGGTCCACTCCTTCGAGCGCATTTCGAAACGCTTTCTCCATGTGCTCGAAAGCCGAGTCCATCTGCCACGGAGCGTTTGAGACGATACGCGTAATCAGCTGCGGTGTGTTGAACAGGCCGATCTCGAAGCCATGGACGCCGATCGTCTGGCCGGTGAACCAGGACGATTCCTTGCTGGCGAGCCAGACGACCGGGGGAGCGATGTTGTCCGGAGACGTTTCGGGGTTTTCGTCGCGCATTGAGCTGCCGCGCGCGTCCGGGACAGTGCCCGTCATGCGAGTGGCTGCGCGGGGCGAAATGCAGTTCGCGGTGGCGCCATAGCGCGCGAGCGAGTTGGCACAGGAGTAGGTGAGGCCGACGATACCAAGTTTCGCGGCAGCGTAATTTGGCTGGCCGGGCGCGCCGAAGAGGCCGGACTCGGAGGTAAAGTTGATCAGGCGGTAGTCTCCTTCGCGCATTGCTCGCCAATAAATCGATGCGAACTTCGAGGTGTTGAAAGTCCCCTTGAGATGGACATCGAGGACCGCATCCCAGTCCTCCTCGGAGAGGTTGAAGATCATTCGGTCGCGAAGGATGCCAGCGACGTTGACGAGCACGTCCAGCCGGCCGAACTCGTCGAGCGCGGTCTTGATGAGCTGTTCGGCCGCATCCGAATCGGCGACGCTGCCGAAGTTTGCGACGGCGTGCCCGCCCGCCCGCTTGATCGCGTCCGCGACTTCCTCTGCCGGGCGCTCCGGGGTCGAAGACCCGTCCACGGCCGCACCGACGTCGTTCACAACCACGGCGGCTCCTTCGCTCGCCATGATCCGCGCGAGCGCCGCGCCGATGCCGCGGCCCGCACCGGTGACGATGGCTACACGTCCTTCAAGTTTGCCCATGGCCAATGCCCTCCAGTGGGAATACCTGCGGACAATAGTGATTCGAGTTTCCTTTCGCAACTGACATCGAGCGATCGAGTGCGTTTTGCAATCTGAAGATTGTTTGAGCAGGCGAGGTTCGAGTAAGCTCGCTGCTCCGAGGTGAACCGTGAGTGAGCTAGTTGTGGAGTGGGATGTCTCCGTCCCTATGCGCGACGGGGTCATCCTCCGAGCGGATGTGTACCGGCCTAACACCGGGCAGCGTCACCCTGTGCTGCTCCAGCGGACGGCGTATGGCAAGCGAACGGCGACTGCTTCCGGGATGCTGAACGCCCTTGCCGCAGCCGATCGCGGTTATGTCGTGGTGATCCAGGATTGCCG
>JAYUAG010000526.1:0-2999 GCA_043741475.1 Thermoflexaceae bacterium
CGCGCTACATCGCCTCGCCGCGCAAGGAGCGCGCTGTCTACGACGCCGCCCTCAACAGCGTCAAGTTCGTCCGCTCGGGCGCAGCGCGGGACGTGTGAGTGAGCGGTGAGCCTTGAGCTGGGAGCCCCTCAGCGGTGAGTGCCGGCTCATCGCTGACACTCATCGCTCATCGCTCACCGCTCGCCTCTCGTAGAGTTCGCGGAGGAGGAACTTCTGCACCTTGCCCGTGGCGTTGAGGGGGAAGGCGTCGACGACGAGCCACTCGCGCGGGGCCTTGTGTGCGGCGATACGCTCCCGGACGAAGGCCGTCAGCTCCTCGTCGCTGGGCCGCGTCTCGCCCGCCAGGCGGAGAAAGGCGACGGGCCGCTCGCCCCAGCGCTCGTCCGGGACGCCGACGACGGCCGCGTCCGCGATCGCTTCGTGCGTCACGAGCACATCCTCGATTTCGCGCGGAAAGATGTTCTCGCCACCGCGGATGATCATGTCCTTGATCCGGCCGGTGATGCGCGTGTAGCCGTCGGCGTCCATCACGCCGAGGTCACCGGTGTGCAGCCAGCCGTCGGCGTCGATCGCTTCCTCGGTGGCCTCGGGCATGCCGTAGTAGCCCGCCATCACGCCGAAGCCGCGGCAGCAGATCTCGCCCTGCACGCCCACCGCCACCGGCTGCGCGGCAGTGTCCGCGATCATCGTCTCCCAGTGGAGCAGGGGGACGCCGAGCGTCTCCGCCTTCTGCAACCGCGTCGAGTCGAGCCGCGTCATGAAGATCGCAGAACTCGACTCGGTCTGACCCATGACCATGTTGTAAGTGACGCCGAAGCCCTCTTCGATGCGACGCACGAGGTCGGGCGGGACGGTAGTCGCGCCCGAGGAGAAGACCCGGAGCGAGGAGTGGTCGCGCGTGGCGAAGTCCGGGTGCTCCATCAGCGCCAGCACCATCGTGGGGACGCCGAGGGCATAGGTCGCGCGCTCCTCCTCAATGAGGCGGAGGACGAGCGCGGGGTCGAATTCCGCCACCACGACCTGGGCGCCGAACGACGCCATCGCACCGAGCGTGCCCATCACGCAGCCGCCCGTGTGGAACATCGGCAGAGGGTTGAGCCACACATCCTCGGGGCCGCGCTTCAACCGCTCCGCGATGAGGTGGCCGGAGTTCACCACGCTCGAGTGGCGCAGCAAGGCGCCCTTGGGCGCGCCCGTCGTGCCGGAGGTGTACTGGATCATGACGTGGTCCTGGGGCCTGACAACGGGGAGTTCGCGGGCCGCGTCTCCGGCGCTCGAGATGTCGTCCCACGCCGCCAGCCGCAGGATCTCCCTCACGAGTGGCAGCTCCGGGCGCAGAGCCGTGACCATTGTGTGCAGGTCCTCGTCGCGATGGCGGTCGGCCACGACTATGCCGACGGCATCGGACTGTTTGAGGATGTAGCGCACCTCGTTCGGCCGTAGCACAGGGTTGACCGTCACGGTCACCAGGCCAGCCAGCGCCGCGGAGAACTGGAAGAGCGGCCATTCCGGCATGTTCGGCGCCATGATCGCGACGTGTTCGCCCGGCTCGAAGCGCTGCAGCAGACCGCGGGCGCCTGCTTCCGCCTCCGCCAACAGTTCGGCATAGGTGTACCGCCGACGGCCCTCGCGCGTACCGGCGCCTTCAATGAAGGCGGTCCGATCAGGAGCGCGCGCAGCGGCGCGGCGCAACAGGTCGCCGCAGGTGAGGTCCAGAAGCGGCGCCGAGCGGTCGGGCGAAATGTACGAGGTTTGGAATGCCACCGGCGTTCGCTCCATGAGCAGTGAGCGGTGAGCCGTGAGCCACGAGCTGATCCGTCAAGGTCACCTGGTCGCAGTATACGCTGAGCCTGAACTGCCCGGCTCACGGCTCAGGGCTCATGGCTCGTCGCGACAACCCCTGCCGCGCCGCGACAGGCGCGGTCGTCTTTCCTGGAGGTCGTTGCGTCCTCTAGAACATGTGTTCTACTATCGTCTCCCTACTCTCCCGCACCCCAAGGAGGCGACCAGTGGAGACGACGCTCATGCGGAAGCCGCGGATGGACGCACTTCCGGAAAATACTGACTACAGCGACTCGGGCTGCGACCTCTACCCGTCGTGCCTGCGCTGCCCCCTGCCGCGCTGCCGCTACGACGAGCCGGGGGGCGCGCCCTCGATGCTTCGGGGCGGGCGCGACGCCGCCATCCTGCGGCTCTCCGGCCAGGGCGGCGTCAGCGTGGAACGCCTGGCGGAGATGTTCGGCCTTTCGCGGCGGACGATTTTCCGGGTGCTGGCCAGCGGCCGGGAGGTGGCGGCGCACTCACGCCGGTGACGTTACCGCCTACGGTTAGAGGCGCGTACAGGCGAGGACGGACCCGAACACGGGAACCGCGCGCGTCAGCAAGCGGACGTTTCACCAACTCGGACTGACAGGCCCCGGCACGGTCCGGGACTTTCGAGCGTCCGCTTGCTGACGCGCGCGGTTCCCGGGCATGCTCGCGCGCGGCCGGGATGTGGCGGCTCCGATTGCGGCTCTCGCGCTATCATGCGAGCCATGCAGGTCTGGGCCCACGTTGACGGTGGCTGGCACGAAGGCGAGCACGAAAGCGCCTCCTTTCACTGGTTCCGCTTCGATTCGCCCGACGCCGAGGGGCTGCAAGCGCTCCAGGTCCGTTTCGACCTCCATCCCCTCTCGGTCGAGGACTGCCTCTCGATGGAGGTGCACCATCCCAAGGTCGACGAGTTCGAGAATCACCTCTTCATCGTCTTCGCCGCACTGGTCGGAGAGGGCGAGGCCGACCCCCAGCCGGACGAACTCGACGCCTACCTCGGCCACGAGTTCCTGATCACGTACTCGGACCAGCCCCTCCCCGAAGTGGAACGCGTCGTCGAGGCGATGGCCGCCGGCATCCACCTCCGGCCGGGCCCCGATGGCCTCCTCTATGAGATCGTGGACCGCGTGGTCGATGGCATGTTGCCCCAGGTGAGCACGCTCGCCGAGCGGCTCGACCATATTCAA
>JAYUAG010000527.1:0-2999 GCA_043741475.1 Thermoflexaceae bacterium
CTCGACTACTCGGTGAACGGCAGGAAGTGGCGCCGCGAGGGAATGCCGCCCGGCAATCGCGCCTGGGAGCCGCTCGTGGCGCCCCACAACACCTACCCGTGCGCCGGCGAAGACCGCTGGATCGCGGTCGCCTGCATGAACGACGCCGAGTGGCTCGCCCTCGTCCGCGCAATGGACGAGCCGCGCTGGGCCGAAGACCCGAAGTGGGCCACCAACGCCGGCCGCCTCGCGAACCAGGACGAACTCGACGAGCGCATCGGCGAATGGACAAGCGAGACCGTCGATTACGAAGTGATGCAGATCCTCCAGTCCGCCGGTGTCCGCGCCGGCGTCTGTCAGAAGGCGAGTGACCGCTTCGAACGCGACCCGCAGCTCGCCGCCCGCGACTGGTGGCATCGCCTCCCTCACGAGGAGCTTGGCGAAAGCGACTTCGACGGCGTCCTCCCGAGGCTCTCGGCCACCCCCGGCCAGCTGCGCACAGCCTCGCCGCTCATCGGCCAGCATACGCACGAAGTGTTGCGCGATGTCCTTGGCTTCAGCGACGACGAAATCGTCGAGCACGAAGAGATGGGGGTGCTGATGTGAGCGGCCCCCTCGCCGGCCTCCGCGTGGTCGAATGCTGCGACGAAGTTGGCCAGTACGCGGGCAAGCTTCTCGCCGACATGGGCGCGGACGTGATCAAGGTCGAACCGCCGGAAGGCTCGGCCGCGCGTCGCGTTGGCCCGTTCGTCAAGGATGTGCCAGGGCCCAACCGCAGCCTCAACTTCTGGTATCACAACACGAACAAGCGCTCCCTCGTCCTTGATTGGCAAGGCGACGAGGGAGCCCGGGCTACATTCCAGCAACTGGCGCAGACCGCCGACATCCTCATCGAGGATCGGGCGCCCGGCTCGATGGCCACCCTTGGCCTTGGTCAGGAGTCGCTCCGAAACGCGAATCCCGGACTCATCGTCTGTTCGATCACTCCCTTCGGTCAGGACGGCCCCTGGGCGCACTACCGCTCTTCGGACATGGTGAGCCTGGCCCTCGGCGGGCCGATGAACATGAATGGCTACAGCGAGGCCGACCTTCCCGGAGCGCCCCCGATCCGCGGCCACGGCGACCAGGGCTACAACACCGCCTGCCACTTCGCCATCCACGGCGTCCTCGCTGCCTTGCTCTATCGCGACCGCTCCGGCGAAGGACAATACGTCGACTGCTCGATGCACGAGGCGCTCTCCTCCACCGTCGAGGTAGGGATGCCCTACTACCTCTACCTGCGCACGGACGTCATCCGCCAGACCGCGCGCCACGCCTCCGCCCGCCCCACAGAGCCGTGGCTTTTCCATGCCGGTGATGGCAAGGACCTGATCCTCTTCGGTGTCGGTCGCGACAACGCCAGCTGGAAGAAGCTCAAGGCCTGGCTCCAGTCACGCGGCTTCGGGCTTCAGCTGGACGAGGAGCGCTTCGACAGCCCCCAGGCGCGCCAGTCCGGCCGCGGCTCAGAAGCGGCGGCCGAGGTCTACTCCGAGATGGGCCGCTTCATCGCCGCCCACGACGCCGAGTACGTCTATCGCGGCGGCCAGGAGCTGGACCAGGCCTGGGGCATGGTGCGCAGCCCTGAAGAGACGCTCGACGACCCCCATTTCTGGGACCGCGGCCTCTTCGTGGACACCACCGGCGAAGGCGTCCTCGAGCCCGCGGCCATGCCCGGCCCGCCCTACTGGTTCAGCGCCACACCATGGGAGCTGCGCCGCCCCGCCCCGAAGCTGGGCGAGCACACCGCCGAGGTCCTCTCCGAACTCGAGAGCCGCGAGTGATAGCGAGCGTTCCCAACCCCGGCGGCGCACACTGATCGCTGACGGCACCAGAGTCCTTAGCCCGCGCGTGAGCAAGGGCCCGATCCCGGCCACTCGCCGCCGGTGAGCGACCGCACGGCGCCTGACTCTTCGCGCACCCGAGTCCTTAGCCCGCGCGTGAGCAAGGGCCTCAACCCCGGCAGCGCACCCTCCATGAGGACAGCACCGGCTCACGCCCCCTCGCCCTCAGTTGTAACCGGAAACGCTATCTTCACCTGCGCGAAACGCCGCCGATATTGGTGAAGGCGACCATCGACGGTGGACGGGGCGACGTGACTGAATCCCCTCCGCACGTCGCCTGTCCGCCACCCCGGCGCAACGGATCCGCAACCTCGCGGGACTACACCAGCGCCGGAGGAGCCAAAACCATGACCGCTTCACAGCTTCGCCACTCTCGCGTCATCGACCTCGTGCGGGTCGAGCCCGGGATCATCCTTCAACTCGCCGACCTCGGCATTTCGCCCCGCTACCTGGAATGGACCGTCGAGGATGCGAGTGAGGACCTCGGCATCAACCTCGACCGCGTCGTGTCGCGGCTTGGCCCGATGCTGGAACACGGCGCCGGCCACCCGCCCGTGGGCCCGGCAGCCGCCTGAGTAACACAATCTCAACATTCAGACGGTTGTGTTCTACGCTCGCGAGCGTAGCATCGGGACCGTGGGAAGATTAGCAACCGCTCGCCGTTTCAGCCTCTACGAGGCCATCCGCACCCACCCCGGTTCCAGCGTTCGCCTCGCCGAACTCGGCCTGACGCGGACGTACTACAGTTACCCGCTCGCCCTCGCCGCCACGGCGGCGCAGGTGCCGATGGCCGCAATCGAGCGTGCCCTTGGGCTGGACACACCGGCCCCGCAGGACGATTCCGCGACCTAGTGCCACTCCAGGTTAGCTCGACGGAGGCGCTAGCGGTCAGGGGGACCAGTACTCCCCTTCTCCCGCAGCGTCGGGAGAAGGGGTTGGGGGACGAGGGCGGAGCGCCGGTGGGCGCGACAATCACCAGAAGTTAAGTTGTATCGGCACCAGGCGCGGCCGAAGCGCGCGCGCGTCTGCTCGGGTCACGCTCCGCAGGCGTGCCGTCTAGGCGGCTTTGCCCTTCGTCTCATTCGCACTTTCCGCACTCGCCCTGTGGTCGCGGATGTCGACGATCACCGGCCGCTTTCG
>JAYUAG010000528.1:0-7057 GCA_043741475.1 Thermoflexaceae bacterium
TTGCGGGTACGGTGGTGGGTTTCGTGATGCGAGGAGATGGTGCGAGCAGCGCCGAAGTCGCGCCGCCCCCACAAGGGAGCGGACAAATCGTGGTGCAGCTCAGCTCGGCCGTGAGCGATGTGGCGACGAAAGGCCGGCTGAGCGTGGTGAAGATTGAGAGCCAGCGCAAGCTCGCCAGTGGCGTGATCGAAACGGATGTGGGTAGCGGCTTGATCCTCGATGATCAGGGCCACATCGCCACCAATGCTCACGTCATCATTGGCACGGAATCGCTGAAGGTGATCCTGGCGGATGGGAGCGAACGGCCGGCCTTCCTCGTCGGCCACGACTTCCCCTTCACGGACGTGGCCGTGCTGCAGGTGGGTCCGGGAGGCCTCGCCTCGGTCGAGCCGGGGAACTCGGACCAGCTCGCGTTGGGCCAAACGCTGGTTGCGATCGGCAACCCGCTGGTTGAATTTCAGGGTTCCGTCACGGTAGGCGTCGTCAGTGGCCTGCGGCGGTCGCGGATTTTCGACGCTGTCCGCTATGACGACCTGATCCAGACGGACGCCGCGATCAACAGTGGCAACAGCGGCGGCGCGTTGTTCGACCTTGCGGGCCGGTTCGTGGGGATGCCGACGGCCGTACTGAGACAGACACGGGGCGGACTACCGGTGGAAGGCATCGGCTTCGCTCTGCCGAGCAACCGCGTGATCGCGGTGGCGCGGGCGATCATCGCCGCGAATGGCGCCCCGCCACGGCCGTCGCTTGGCATCGAACACAGCGACCTCGCGTTCGATGGCAGCCCACGGCCGCCACGCAACGCGCCGACCCAAGGCGCACTCGTGATCACGGTGGCGGCGGGCGGACCGGGCGCTGAGGCGGGCATCCAGCCCGGAGACGTTATCACCCAGCTTGGAGATGTTGCGATCAACAAAGACCGGCCGCTGCTCAACGGTTTGCTCGACCATCAGCCGGGGGAAACCGTGAAGGTTGTCCTCAGTCGCGCTGGCCGGATAATCGAGACGGAAGTGAAGCTGGTCAAACGTGGTTGACCGCCGTGACCGCATGTTTCGGCCGCCGTTGAGAGGATTCATCCGATGATTCGGCGGGGAGGGCCCGGTGGATGGGGCGATCGGCCCGGCGGCGTGCTTTACCCATCGGGCCGGGGCGGCAGTCCCGCGCGCTCGCTGATCCTGGGCGCAATCCTCCTCGGCGTCGTCCTGGTCGCGGGCTACCTCATCTTCCGCGCCTGCAGCGGCAACGCCTGTAAGACCGAGTACTGTTCTTCGAGCGCCGAGATCGCGACGCCCGCCGGCTACACGCGTGTCAGCAAAATCTATGAGTGGAAGGCGAAGCGTGGCGTCGAGCCGGGCGAGGTGATCACCGTCGCCGTGCCCCTCGAACGGACAACTGCTGACGGCCGCAATCTGAGCTTCTTTCAGTACGGCGAACAAACGAAGGCCTGGGAGCCCGTGGCGAGTGCGATCCTGGACCAGGGCGGGAAAAGCGTCAGCGCGCGGTTCAACACAAACCCGCTGGTGATCGCCGTGCTTCGCCGGGAATCAGCCGCGGGACACGTGATCGCTTATTCGGCGCACAACGCCGTGCTCAACCATGAGGCGGCGCAACGGATCACGATCCTCCACACACGCGACTTCCGGCCATCGTCGGATGGGGGCGTGCTGGGCGAGGTCACAGACCTCAAGATTTCGGGCATCCCCACGGGCGCGCCGGTGGCACACATCCCCTCGATCACGGTCGACGACCGTTCGCAGCTGCCGGTGATCTCCGGGGTTCTTTCGAACCCAACGACGCGGACGGCGCACGTGCAGCAGATCGTGAAGAAGGTGAACGACCTCAACCTCGCGGGGATCGATGTCGCCTACACGATCCTGACGGTCACGGAGCGGACGGGCTTCTCCCTCTTCATAGCGGAACTTGGCCAGGCGCTCCAGGCTCAGAAGAAAACGCTCACGGTGACGCTCCCGCCGCCGATCCGGCTGCAGGACCGGATCGACGAAGGCGGCTATGACTGGGCGACGATCGGCCGGGTGGCGGACATCGTGCAGATGGGGGTGTATCGCGATCAGAGCACCTATCGCCGCGACATGCCAGAGATTCTGAAGCAACTTTCGCTGAAGATGTCGCCGTCGAAGCTCGTGCTGACGGTCTCGCCCTATGCGACAGAGAAATCGACGGAAGGCGGCCTGAGGGCGCTTTCGCTCGCGGAGGCGATGACAACGGCGACGAAGCTGACACTCCTTCTGCCTTCGGCGCAGAAGCTGACGGTGAACACGAACGTGGATGTGGTCGCAGGGAACATCAACAAGGCGGACGGACGCTCGGGCGTGGTCTGGGATTCGCAGGTGGCGGCTGTCGCCTTCGCATTCGAAGAGAACGGCGGCCGCACCATCTGGATCGAGAATCTCTTCAGCGTCGGCTTCAAGTTGGAATTTATCCCGCGCTTCGGGCTGGGCGGGGTGGCGGTGGAGGATGCGACGGCGGACCTGTTGCAGGCGAACATCTGGCCCGCGATCGTGCCGTTCATCACGAGCGGCCAGCCGCTGCTCTTCCAGCCGAACTCGAACGACCTCGTCCCGCGGTGGCGGGTATCGCCGGAAGGCAAGGCGGGCCAGATTGAAGGGGGCCAGCAGGGCAAAGTGCGGTGGTCTACACCCCCGGCGGCTGGCACCTACCAGATCACGATCACGGTGAGCGACGGCGTGGCGCTATTCGAAAGCGAACTCTCCGTCAACGTGCTCGCCAAGGACAGCTCGTGACTTTGTCGACGCGAGCCAGCTGCAGGCCCCGCACCCCCACGTGGGCGTCGACCACCTTCGCACATAGCTTCGGAAGGTGGCTGGCGGGATGGTAGCAAGCCGGTTGCGTATTGCCGGGGGCTCGGCCAGGGGAGTGCCGCTCGCCGAGCCGAAGGGCGTGAGGCTTCGGCCCACGACCGGTCTCGTGCGCGAAGCAGTGTTCAACATCCTCGGCGATGTCGTCGACGGGGCGCGCGTTTTGGACCTCTATGCGGGCACGGGCGCGCTCGGGATTGAAGCGTTGAGCCGGGGCGCCGCGCACGCGACCCTGATCGAAGCGGAGCCCGGCTGTTGCGCGGCAATTCTGCAAAGCCTCGCGCGCACAGCGATGGCGGAGCGCGCCATCGTGCTCAGGGGACGGCTGCCCGCGGCCTTAAAGAACCTGGCGCCGGGTTTCGAGTTGATTCTGATGGATCCCCCGTATGGCGCCGAAGACGCAGAAGTAGTGCTCATTGGGGCGGCCGCGCTCCTCGCGGAGAACGGCTGGATCGTCTTTGAACACGGAAGTCGCTACAATCCGCCGGAACGACCGGCCGGGCTCAGCCTGGCCGATCGTCGCGTTTACGGTGATAGCGCAGTCGCGTTCTATCGCCGCCAGGAGGGGACATGAGGATCGTTGTGTATCCGGGTGGCTTCGACCCGGTGACGAACGGACACCTGGACCTCATCCAGCGCATGACGCACCTCTTCGACCGCGTGATCGTGGCGGTGGTAAAAGCGCGCGGCAAAGACACGATGTTCGATTGGGAAGAGCGAGTGGAGCTAATCCAGGAAGCGGCGAAAGACCTTCCAACCGTGGAAGCGGAAGGGTTCTCCGGGCTCATGGTCGACTTCGCGCGGGAGCGAGGAGCGGTAGCGATCGCGCGCGGGATCCGGGCCGTAAGCGACTTTGAGGTTGAATTCGACATGGCGCTGATGAACCGGAAGATGGCGCCAGAACTTGAATCTGTCTATCTGATGTCGAGCACCCGCTACATGTTCGTGAGTGCCAGCCGCATTCGCGAAGTGTCGCGGTTCGGCTACGATGTCGCGGATCTTGTACCGGCGAACGTGCGGACGGCGATCCGGAAACAGCTGGGCCTCGACTGAGCCCAAGCGCACCAGGCTGATAACGTGGAAATCCTCGATCTGATCGATGACCTTGAAGAACTGGTGGTTCAGGCTCGGCGGCTGCCCGGCGGAAATTTGGTGGTAGACCGTAAGCGCATGCTCGACGTGATCGACCAGCTGAGGCTCAACGTGCCCGCAGATTTGCGCGAAGCAGCGCAGGTGCTCGAACAGCGCGACCGCATCGTCCAGGAAGCGCGTGGCCAGGCGCAACAGGTGGTGGACGAAGCGGAACGCGAACGCGAACGGCGGCTCGCGGAGAACGCGCTCGTGCGCGAAGCGAACGAACGCAGCCAGGCGATGCTCCGGGAAGCGGACGCGCGTGCACGTCAGTCTGTGCAAGAAGCGGACGCCACGGCGGCGGCACACCTCAACGAGGCAGCAGAGGCGGCGACACGACAGCTCGACGATGCGGATGAGTACGCCTTCGAAGTGCTGAGACGGCTCGAGAACCAGTTGCAGGCATTCCTCGACTCGATTCGTTCGAGCATCGGCAGCTTGCAGGAACGTCGCTAAGCAGATCGGTCCCGGTGAGTGTCGCCGCATAGGCGACGCGGATCTTGCCCGCGCGACCCGCCATAGGACATCCAGCTGTGTTGTTCCCAGCGCCCGCTACTGACTCCTCGCGGCTGAGCGTCGAATGCTCGGTCGGTTGAGACGACACGATGGACGTGCAGTGGTATTGTGCCAAGCGCAAACCCCAGTTGCAGACACAACCCCCATCGGGAAAGGAATCACCATGGCAGAATTTACCGTCGTCAAAGAATCAGACGCACCGCGGCCAACGCGGCAGTCGGGCCGCCTCGCGGTGCGGATGCGCGAGTACGAAGGCTATGTCGGCGCTGTCGGCGCGGGCAAAGTCGGCAAGCTCGCACCGGGACGCGCGGAAACGGCGCGCGGCGTCGCCCTTCGCGTGAGCCGTGCCGGCAAACGCGTGGGCAAGAACGTCAATACGTGGGTGGCCGACAACGCGGTGTTCTTCTCGGTCAACTAGTGTAGCGGCGCCAAAGTCACTATCACGGCAGTCCACGCATGCCAGATACGACCCCGCGCCGGTTCCCGTGAAAGACTCTTCGGTTCCACCACACTAGCAGCCGGAGCGAATCAACGAGAAAGCGGGGCGCCCTTGGCGCCCCGCTTTCTGCGTCGCTTCTGCGTCCACAGGGAGGAGGGGAATCGATGCGGATCGGCGCCGGATGGTGTGTTGCGGACGATCGCGGCGCTTGCTGCCGCGCGCGCTACGGATGGGTGGTGGACAGACGGAGCGAATCAACGAGAAAGCGGGGCGCCCCTGGCGCCTCGCTTCTGCATTGTGGGCGTAGATGGGTGGAGCGCTTCCGCCGGTGGCGCGACTGACCATCGCGAACCCCTACCGCGACAGGTCGCTACAGGCAGTTGGAGAGGCCCTGAGACGGTCGAGCATCCGCTTGCTCACGCGCGCGGTTCCCGTGTGCGGTTCCTGGGGCGGAGAACGGCGGCTGCCGGCTTCTGGGCATCGCGCGTCCGCCCGCGGCACAGAGAATCCCTACCCGACGGCGATCCGGTGCGTGCGCGCGAGGTTGGGAACAACCGGCGGCCGCGGCAATTCGCGGCTAGCGTTCGAGCTGAGGGCGTTCTTCACTGGGGACGACGGCGAAGCTTGGCACTTCGCGGGCGCGCGTCCAGCGGGCGGGAGTGGCGCCGCCGTTCGGTCCTGGCGGCGCCTGGTCTGCCTCGGAGGACTGGCGGCGCAGAGCCGCCTTGGCGACCGCGGGCGAGATGCTGTCGCCAGCCGCGACGGAGGCGGTCTCGACGGTGCCCTTGATGGTGGCGCCTTCTTCGACGATGAGGGCCGCAGCCTTGACCGTACCGGTGACCACGGCGGTCGCGGCGATGAGGAGGCGACCCGAGCAAACGATGTCGCCTTCGACGCGGCCGATAATATGGGCATCGCGCGAATCGATTTTGGCGCGGGCCGTGGCGTCTTTTTCGACCGTCAGCTGGCCGCGACAGAGGATTTCGCCGGAGACGGAGCCGAGCACGACGAGGTCGTTCCCAGACTCGAACTTGCCGTCGAAGGACGATGCGGCGTCGATCACGCTGGCGGAGCGATCGGCCGTCGTGGCGCGCGGTGTCGTGACGGGCACGGATTCCCGCGCAGGGCGGGTGGTCATGGATTCAGTCATATCGACCTCCGGGTGTGGGGCCTCGGCGTCCTCATAGGCGTAGGCAGGGTCGTACCGCTCGTCGCGAATAGGCCGGCGCAGCATCGAGCTCACTCCTGTTTGTGTGCGGCGAGGCCCGCCCGCGCCCGGCCGCAAACGACTCGTGGCACCATATCCTTCGTGGCATGGGGGTGTCCATAGGGGCCGTTGGGCGTTGGTCATTGGCCATTGGCCACTGACGGCCCGCGAGAGCCCGCGCCACGCGGGACTTTGCCCCGCGTACGTCCTCTGAAGTGGCACGCTCCAGCGCCAACGGCCAACGGCCAGACTTACCAGCGGTCCCAGTGAACAAAATCGCCGAGGGGAACACGCGGCCTTGTGCCGGTCATCGGGTCGGAACCCTCGGGGTAACCAAAGGCGATGACGTTGATCACGTAGTGGCCGCCGGGGAGGCCAAGGACCAACGCGGCCGCGTCGGGGTCGTGCATCGAAGCGGGACAGCTCGCGATCCCCTCTTCCCAGGCCGTGAGCATCATGTTCTGGCCGGCGCGGCCAGCATCGAAGGGACCGCGGAAGAGCGTGAAGGGCGCGCCCACCTCGCCGAATTCGGGCACGAGAATGATCGCGACCACGACCGGCGCGGTGATCATATGGCCGGTGGAACGGCCGCACGCGGCAAGGCGGTGGCGCTGTTCGAAGTCGCGGATGGCGATCAGGCGGACCGGTTCGGCGGCGCGGGCGCTGCCAGCCATTCGCCCGGCCTGGAGGATGCGCGAAAGCACATCGTCGGGCAGCGGCGTGGGTGCGTAGCGGCGAGTGTCGCGCTTAGCGAGGATGGCGTGGTATGTGTCCATGCGCGGGATAGTAACGGAGTAACGGAGTAACGGAAGCGTTCGTCCGGTACGCCGATACTCCCACACTCCGATACTGCCGCCGGCCTACCCGGCGGCGACCAGGCGGCGAAGCTCCACGGGGAGCTGGAAGTGCATGTCCTCGGTGCGCACG
>JAYUAG010000529.1:0-2993 GCA_043741475.1 Thermoflexaceae bacterium
TCGACCACCTCGCCCGTCATCTCGTGGCCGGTGATCACACCGGCGGCGGCCTTCTTCTCGCCCAGGTAAACGCGCACGTCGCTGTTGCACAGCCCCGTAGCGTGGAGCCGCACGATCACCTCGCCCGCTTCCGGGTGAGGGTCAGGGACATCGACAACGGCCACGCGGCCGGGTTCGTAGAAGCGGAGTGCCTGCATGGCGACAGGATAACGGGAGATGCCAGTAACCGTCGGGTAGGGATTCTCCGCGACGACGGGCGAACGTACCACGCAGAAAGCCACGCTGCTCGCCCGTTGCGAGTCGGGCATCATTCGTTCCCCCGCGACCACAGCGGGTCGCGGCTACCCGGGTCGTTTGTCAACAAGCGAGTGGTTAGACTTGCTTGAATGCGCGCACGGATCGAGTTCGTCCTCTTCGATGTCGATGGCACCGTCATTAACGCCCGCGAGTTCATCGGGGCGGCTTTCGAGCACACGGCCCGCACCCACGGCCTCGATGGCGTCACCCGCGAACTGTTGACGACGAGCATGGGCCGCGGCCTCGACGAGATCTACGCCAGCCTGAGCGACGCGCCCACGGAACTGCTCGTCGAGACCCATCGGGCGTTCCAGCGAGAGAACCTTCACCTGGCCCGGCCGTATGAAGGCGCGGCCACGGTGCTCCGCGACCTGCGCGCGAGGAACCTTCCCCTCGCCGCGGTGACCAACCGCTCGCGGCGCACATCCGTCCTCACCCTGGAGAACGCCGGTCTGGCCGACCTGTTCGACGTGATCATCTCGGCCGAAGACGCCCCGGCACTGAAGCCAGACCCTGCGGGCCTGCGCGAAGCGATCCGTCACCTCGGGCGCGAGGGCGTATTTGGGGCGATGGTGGGCGACTCACCCGTCGACATCGAAGCGGGCCGGGCGCTGCGGCTTCACACCGTGGGCGCGCTGTATGGCTTCCACGGCGACACACTCACCGAATCCAGGCCCGACCGGACGATCGCAGATATCCGCGAGCTGCCGGGCGCGCTGGGGTTGTGAAGGGAGCGGGCCGATTGCACACGGGGGCGCGAAGGGCACAAAGGCTCGCTCTGCGTGACTCCAGGTTCAGTTCGTGACCGTAATCGCCTGTTCGACCGTGTCCAGCGACTTCGGGTAATCGGTGATGAAACCCCAGACGAGGCGGTAGCTACCGGGCTTCAGCGACGCCGGCACCTGCAGTCTCATCGCGAAGGCCGCTTCTTCGGCGGGACCCAGCGCCGGGAGGCGGGCGCAGTTGAGCGCCAGGATCGGCCCTTCCACGCCTGTGTCGTCAAAGCCACGAAGGGCTTGCCGGAACGGTGGACAGGGACCATCGAAGTCTCCGTCGCCCGCCGCGCCGAACGGGCCCACCGACCATGAATACGGTTGCACGCCTCCGTTGAACACGACGACGACGTAGTCAAGCTCACCGCCGGCCTTGACCGTGGCCGGGCCTTCGATACGGAGCGGCCGTGGAAAGCGCCCCGGCAGCGGCGGCCGCTGCGAGCCAACCAGAATGAACGCGCCGAAGAGCCCAACGCCAAGCTGGCTCCCGCACGGCCCGCGGCCAGGTAGGGAAAGGCTACTATCGGCCAGTTCAAGGCTGACGGTCCCGCGTTCCCGGAAGCGCACCAAGAGTGTGGCCGCGCCGGGCCAGGGCGCGGAGCAACCGCCACCGGGAATGTTGTGGATGTTCCACGAGAGGGCGAGGTAGGCCGTCCCGTCTGCTTCGCCCCCGGACGGAGTGTTTGGCGGCAGCGCGACCGCCGCGAGCTCCGCGGGAAAGGTGACGCGTGCGGGCACCACGTTGCTGGCAGCATCGATGAAGATGAAGTCGAGGGCGGCCGACAGGTTGCACGCGGTCGCGGCCCTATTTGCGAACGCCAGCGCGCCGATGGCGAGACCGCCAGTAGCTGAGGTTTCAGGGCGAAGGGTGACGTCCAGGTCGTCCACGCCGCAGAGGCGCGTCGCCACAACCTGGGTGGGCGTCGGATTCCCGAGCCGCGGCCGGATGATGGGCGTCCGTTCGACGAACGGCACCGGAGTGGGCTTCGGCGCCGTAGGCGTCCGCGCCGCGTTGGTAGGCGTGCCTGCTGATGGTGCAGCCGATCCCGCTCCCCCACAGGCGGAAAGGAGAAGTCCCGCTATTGCTACCAGGAGGAGGACGAACCGCACCATGTGCGACATCCTGTCGGTCCGGCGGTTCATCCTGCCGATCCGGGAGTCGCAAGCCGCGACGGCGTGTCCGCGAACCACTGCGCCACCGCCGCCTTGAAGCGCGGGTCGGGGACGACGGCGATGTGGCCACGGCCGGCGATCGTGACGCGGGCGCAATTGGGGATGCGCTCCGCGAGCAGCCGCGTGCCCGGGCAGAAGCGGTCGCGCGTCCCGGAGACCGAGAGCACAGGCTGCTTTATCTCACGCAGCCGCGTCGCGTCGACGGGCTGCTTGCCATCGAAGACGCTCTTGGCGATGGCTCGGAGCGCGCGTCCGTCGTAGTGGCGCACGAAGCTGCCCGTGGCGAGGAGCGTCTTCCAGGGGTTGAGCCACTGGCGCGGGATCGGACCCTGCTCTTCGTCACGACAGTCCTCCTTGCCGTCCTTCGGAAAGACCGCGCCCATGCCGCCGAGGACGGCGCGGTCGAAGCGCTCGCCGTGTTCGAGCAGGAGTTCCATTGTGATCATCGAGCCCATTGAGTAACCCATGATGTCGGCCGCTTCGAAGCCGGCCGCGTCCATCGCCGCCAGTACGTCGCCCGCCATCAGCGCCAGCGAATACGCCTCGCGGCCGTGCGGTTTCTCGCTCTTGCCGTGCCCGCGCACATCCACGACGAGGAGGCGGTGGCTCGGCGCAAGGAAGTCGACCCAGCCGGGGAGCTGCCACTGGCGGTAGCCGCTGGCCGTGTAGCCATGGACGAGCACGAGGGGCGCGCCGTTACCCTGCAGGTCGTAGTGGATGCGGACTCCGGAGGATTGCGTGTCGGGCATG
>JAYUAG010000530.1:0-2976 GCA_043741475.1 Thermoflexaceae bacterium
GATATGGACTACCTCTACTCCTACCTCTCCTATTCTGGTTACCTGCGCGCGCAGACGATCATGGATGGCTTCTGGGCGCGGATGAAGGACAAGAAGAAGGAGCCAAACCCATACCAGGCCGGCTTCTTTCAGGTGGTCTGCGTCGCCGAAACGGACCAGCAGGCGGAGGAGTTGTACGCCGAGCACATCCTCTACTTCTATCAGAAGTGCCTGCACATTTACGGGGGATTCGCTGACGCTCCTGGCTACCGCACGAACCGCACCGTGAAAGCGGGCATCCGCAGCCAGCTCGACCAGATGGCCCAGCGCATGCGCTTTGAGATGAACTGGAAGAACCTGGTGGACGCCGGCTACATCATCGCTGGCAGCCCGGCGACGGTGATCGAGAAGCTCAACAACCTCGTCGACGGCCTGCGCGTCGGCCACCTGATGTGTGGCCTACAGATGGGCAACATGCCACGCGATAAGGTGCTCTACAACACGCAGATGTTCGCGGAGAAGGTCGCCCCGGAGCTGCGCCACAAGTGGAGCGAGTTCGAAGACCGCTGGTATCCCCGGCCTGTGCCGATGGACGACCGCGCCTTCCCCATCGACACGCCTTACACGGGTCAACTGCGTCCACCGCTCGCCCGTGTCGCGATGGCCGCGGCGGGCGGCGGCGCCGAGTAGCTCAGCGCGCCCTGAAACGGCGTCCACGGGGAACCGTTCGCCCAGGGGGATCCGCGCGCGTCACGAGGCGGATCGCCCACCAACTCGGGACACCCACCCGACCAGAATACAGCAGGGGCGCCCATGTCTGGACGCCCCTGCTGTCTTCGCGGCCGCTCGTGCCTGTTGCTCGGCAGGACTCAGACTAACCCTCTTCGGCAGCCGCCGTCTGTGAACCAGGTCACTCAAGGGGCCGGCGCGGTCCAGGGGAGCTTTGCGCGCGTCAGTTCTTGAGATGACAAATTCGTCCACGGCCCCAGTCAGAATCCTTGCCTGCGGTTACCTGCCCGTCGATTGCCCCCGGCTGGTGACAGGCATTTTGGAGGTGCGTGCCCCGGCACTGTATTGTCGCTGCCGATGGCTGCGCCGGACCTGCGAGACGCCCTGACCGAGATGGTCCAGCACCTGAACCTGAGCGGCGTTCCGTACATGCTCGTGGGCTCGGCTGCTGGCGCCTGGTATGGACTCGACCGGACGACCGCCGACTTCGACTTCGTCCTCGACCTGACCCCCGCGGGAGTGCCGCGACTCGTGAACGCCTTTACGCCCGGGTTCTACTGCGACGAGGAACAGATAGCGGACGCGGTCCGCCGGCGGTTCATGTGCAACGTCGTCTCCCACCAGACAGGGCTGAAGGCCGACTTCATCATCCTCAAGGACCGGCCCTTTGACCGGGGCGGGTTCGCCCGCAAAGCGAGCCGGGAGTGGCACGGCGCCCCCATCTGGGTGACCAGTGGCGAGGACCTCGTCCTGAACAAGCTGATCTGGGCCAAGGAGAGCCAGTCGGAGCGCCAACTGGCCGATGTGCGTGCGATACTGGCGTCAGGACGGGTGGAACTTAGTGACTACTTCAACCGCTGGGTCGTCGCCTTCGATCTCCACGAACAACTGGACGCGAGTCGCGAAACGAGACACGGCGCCTGAAGCGGCGGCATTCCAGCAGGCGTGGTTCGATGGCCTCTCGCCAGAAGGGCATGCGGACTGGTGGCGCCGCTTTCGCGATGGCTTCAGCGTCTTGCGTCGCGACCTGATCCGCCGTTCTCACCCCGGCGCCAGCGAGGCGGAGGTCATGGCCCTCTGGGTCGAGGAGACCTACCGCGGCCGCGCTGATACCGACCCGGAGTGGCTGGCCCGCGCATGTGCAGCTATCCGCGCGCGTGGTGGAGGGGCTTGAGCGCCGCCGATGAGCGCCGACCGCCCGTCGCTCCCGCGGCGAGCAGCGACAATGCGCTCGCTCGCGCGCTGCACGAAGGTATGCTGGCCATCACGGGCGTGCTTGAAGGAGAGTCCGCCTTCGCGGAAGGCGCCGGATTTTGGCTGAATGGCAAGCAGGTCGCTCACTTCCCTGAGCCCGGTGTACTTGCCCTACGATTGACTCGCGGCGTCATCAGGGCCGAACGGACGCGGCTGAAGAAGGATGAACGCGTCGTGCTGCGCAGTAATTCGTCCGACTGGCTGGCGGTCCACTTCGGATCGGAGGCCGACATCGGCTTCGTCCTCGGCCTGGCCGAACTCAGCGCGGCCGCGCATCGCTCGCCCGACGGGTCCGTCGGCCCGCCTCCACCATCCGGCGCGGAGCTTGCCCGGCGGCGACACTTTCACTGAACCGACGAACACCGGGCGCGAGCCGTGCCGCGAGCCACGATGCAGCGCGCCCTAACGCCTTATTCGACGCTACACTCGAGGTCGAAGATCCGGACGAGGAGCCATTATGTTGCGAGCGATCTTTCTTACCGCCCTCTTTGCCAGCGCTGGCTTTGGGCTGGTGGGCTGCGGCGGCGGCGACGACGGGGCAGGCACGGCCGGAGACGCCAAAGCAACCGCTTCGAACGGCGGCGGCGACGCGAAAGCGACCGCCACGAAGAGCAGCGGAGGCGCCGCCGCGGGCGGAAGCTGTGAAGTGACCGTGACAGGCGACCTGACTACCTCATTCACGGGAAACGGCGGAAGCAGCGCGATCGCGACCAGCTTCTGGTTCAGCGACAAGGAGCGCGAAGAAGCGAAGAAGAACGGGCTGCTGGGAGACGACGTGTTCTTCATCATGAACTGCGGCCCGAAGGACGGGAAGATGCTCCTGAGCATCAGCCCGGCGGCGAAAACGACGGCGAAGGAGTTCAAGTACGGCCCCGGCGAATACCGCGTCGCCCCGATTTCGTTCGACAGCTCCGCGAAACCCGGCGAATTCAGCGTCCTGTTTTCGCCGACTGAAGCGTCCCTCTACTCCCTCACGGAAGCGGGGACGCTGAAGATCACGAAGTTCGACAAGGA
>JAYUAG010000531.1:0-2974 GCA_043741475.1 Thermoflexaceae bacterium
TACTGGGACGCGGCGCGCGAGCATCGCTTCCTGTTGCAGCGTTCGACGAAGACGGGGAAGTACGTCTTCTACCCGCGCGCGGTCTCGCCCTTCGGCGCGGGCGACGAGCTGGAGTGGGTGGAGGGCTCGGGCAAGGGGACGGTCTACTCGTTCACGATTGCGCGGCGGCCGACGGGCCTGCAGTGGGCGGCGGACGTGCCTTATGTCATCGCCATCGTAGAGCTTGCAGAGGGGCCGCACATGACGGCGAACATCATCGACTGCGACCCTGAGACTGTGAGCATCGGCATGGCGGTCGAGGTGGCGTTCGTCGATGTCACGCCCGAGGCCACGCTCGTGCAGTGGCGGCCGGCCCGAACTGCGGACGGCGCCACGTGATGAGGAAGTCCGCACGTGCTCCGCGACCCCGCTGACCGGCGGTTCGCATCGTGGCTCGCGTTGGTGGCGGGTCCGCTCTTCGTCGTGGGCGGGTTCCTGGCCGCGTTCACGGAGCCGGGCGCGTGGTTCATCGCGATCGGCCTGGGCTTCCTGGTGGGAGGCATCCTGTTGCGCACGCGCGTGCCAGCGAGCATCGCCGTCGGCGTGGCCACGGCCGTGGCCGTTGCCCTGGTCCTGTGGTTCGAAGCGGAGGGCCGGGGACCGTGAAAGTCCAGCGCGAGGCCGAGCGCGAGGCCTACTAGGATGCCGGCGGATCCGCGGCGAGCGTGCGGCGGCGCGAAGAACGGCCGGTCTCCACAAGCAACCGCAGCGAGCCCGCAATGCGCTCCAGCTCAGGGTCCGGCAGACACTCCACAAGTTGACACACGTACCGCCGCGCTTCCTCGCGCACATGCGAGATTGCAGCGGTGCCGCGCTCTTCAAGGAAGATGTGGATGCCCCGGCGGTCGCTCCGCGAGACCTCGCGGCGAACAAACCCGCCCCTTTCGAGCCTGTCGAGCAAGGCCGAAACCGACGGCCGCGTCACCAGCAAACGGTCCGCGAGCTCGGCGTTACCGAGGCCCGGTTCCTCGTTCAGGAAGCCTAGCAGCCGGAGTTGCGTGACCGTCAGCCCTTCGGAGTCCCAGACATGCAGGCGAAGCGAATCAAGCAGCGCGCTCGCGGCAAAGTACAGATCGGTGACATCCGTGATCGCGGGCCGGGCCGTGGGAGCTGACATCGAAGGTATCCTACTCCTTCCTGAGACGGCGGTGTGGACGATGCGGCCGGGCTCCGGAGATGGGCGCGTCAGCCGGCGGCGAGCGCCGCGGTAGTTAGCGTGCGCCGAACCTTCGCGTTCGCTAGACTCACCCCAACACGGAGGGATCCCGCATGAAATTCGGCGTCTTTTATGAACACCAGCTCCCCCGCCCATGGGGCGAAGGGGCGGAGCTTAAGCTCTTCCAGGACGCGCTCTCGCAGGTCGAACTGGCGGACCGCCTTGGCATCGACTTCGCCTGGGAGGTCGAGCACCACTTCCTCGAGGAATACTCGCACTCGTCCGCGCCTGAGGTCTTCCTCGCCGCCGCCAGCCAGCGGTCGAAGAACATCCGCCTTGGCCACGGCATCAAGCTCATGCCACCGAACTACAACAACCCGGCGCGCATCGCCGAAGAGATAGCGACGCTCGATCTCGTTTCCAACGGGCGCGTCGAATGGGGTACTGGTGAATCGGCGAGCCGTGCCGAACTCGAAGGCTTCGGCATCAACCCCGCCGAGCGGCGCGAGCAGTGGCGCGAAACCACTGAGCAGGTCGCGAACATGATGGCCATGGACCCGTATCCCGGCTTCCAGGGCAAGTACTTCTCCATGCCGTGCCGGAACGTTGTGCCAAAGCCGGTCCAGAAGCCTCACCCCCCGATCTGGGTGGCCTGTTCGAACCGCGAGACGATCCATCTCGCCGCCCAGCTGGGCATTGGCGCGCTCACCTTCGCCTTCGTCGACCCCGACGAAGCGCGCCACTGGGTGAACGACTACTACGAGACGTTCAAGCGCGAGTGCGTGCCGATCGGGCACACGGTGAACCCGAATATCGCCATGGTGACGAGCTTCAGCTGCCACCCGGACGCGAAAGAAGCGTTCAATCGCGGCTTTGATGGTTTTAAGTTCTTCCAGTTTGGGCTGGGCCACCACTACGCCTTCGGGACGCACAAGCCCGGGCGCACGGATGTCTGGTCGCACTACGAACGCGTCAAGAACGCCGTCGGCCCCGAGCAGCTGGACTTCCTCGGCGGCGGGGCCGAGGGCATCGGGACGCCCGACCAGCTGCGCGCCCACCTCAAGAAGTTCGAAGGCGCTGGCGTGGACCAGACGGTGTTCATCCAGCAGGGCGGCAAGAACAAGCACGAGCACATCTGTGAGTCGCTCGAGCTGTTCGCCGCGGACGTTATGCCGGAGTTCAAAGCGGTCGAGGCCGAGCGCGAGCGCCGCAAAATGGATGAACTGGCGCCCTATGTCGAGGCCGCCTTCAAGCGCAAGACCTGGCTCAAGGAGATGACGGACGACGAGATCCCCAGCTACCAGGCGTACGGCGCAATGGTGGCCGAGGTCGATATCTCTGCCCTCCCTGAGGCCCAGCAACGGCGGGCGCAATCCATGCGCCGCCTGCGCGAGCTTTCGGCGAAGGTCTCTTAGCGAAACGCCCGGCGTGACTCGTTCCTTTGTGGCGGTAAGCTGAGGGCAAGATGACGACCCTCCCCGCGCGCGGCCGGCCCGAGTTCGATGAGACGCAGCTCAGCGACTGGCTGGACGCGCGCGCCCATACGCGCGGGTTTCTCCTTGCGGGCGCGCTCTTCATCACCGCGATGGGCGCCGTTGCCGGGGCGGGAGCCGGCCTGTGGGCTTGCGCCGGTATCGTGCTCGCCGGCCTGCTCGTGCTGGCATGGCTCTACCCCCAATGGATGGGCCTCGCACTGGTGGCCGGCATCGTCGTGGGCGGGCGTGCCTTTACGCGGATTGCCCTCGGCCCGGGACTGTATATCGTCGAAGGCTCAGCCCT
>JAYUAG010000532.1:0-6980 GCA_043741475.1 Thermoflexaceae bacterium
AGCCCGCGGAGCACTATTCCGCGCGTTACCGCACGCTGATCGAGCAGCGCTACCGCGACGGGAGCATCGCGCTTCCCGGGGCGGTGGAGACGGTGCGCGAGCTACGCCGCCGCCGCGTGCCGCTGGCCGTGGCTTCGTCGAGCATCCTGCCCTGGGTGGAAGCCTGCCTGGAACGCATCGGCCTCTCGGGAGCGTTCGACGAAGTTGTGACGGGAAGCGACGTCGCGAACGGGAAGCCGGATCCGGAGATTTACCTGCTCGCGGCCGCCCGACTCAAGGTCGACCCGGGACGGTGTCTCGCCTTCGAAGACGCGCCCGCCGGGATCGCTTCGGCCAAGGCCGCCGGCATGGCCTGTTGGGCGGTGCGCACCGCGTACACTGAGGGCCTCGAACTCGGGGCGCCGGACCGCGTCTTCCAGACGCTGCTGGACGTCAACCTCGATGAGATTGTGAAGGTGGCAGCATGACTGGTTTCGTCCTCCGTTCAGACAACGAGGGAGTAACGACCCTGACCCTCAACCGGCCGGAGACGCTGAACGCGCTCAGCCCGGCGCTTTTCGTAGAGCTGCGCGGCCATCTTGAGGCGATCGCAGCCGCGCCCGATGCCATCGCCTGCGTGGTCCTGCGCGGCGCGGGGCGCTCGTTTTCCGCCGGCAACGACATCAAGGCGATCCAGGGTGGCGACCGGGCGCCATCGGCGCACTTCCAGGCCGAGACGCTGGAGTTCATCGAGTCGATGCCACAGCCGGTGATCGCCTCGGTCCAGGGACACTGCTACACCGGGGCGCTGGAATTGGCCCTCGCCTGCGACCTGTTGATTTGCGGCGAATCGGCGCGGTTTGCGGACACTCACGGCAAGTGGGCGATGACCCCCACCTGGGGGATGAGCCAGCGGTTGCCGAGGCGCATCGGGCCCCTTCGCGCGAAGGCAATGATGTTCACGGGTACGCCGATTGGTGGCGCCGAAGCCGTGGCTATCGGGCTGGTGAACCGCTGCGTGCCCGACGGTGAACTAGAAGCGGCCACGAACGAACTCGCAGCGAGGATCGCCGCAAACTCATGGCACACGCTCCGGGGCGACAAGCGCCTTGTGAACGAAGGCCAGCGCTACACCCTCGGCGAGGGGTTGGCCTATGAACGTCGAACGAGCCCGGGCGCTGGCCCGGACATGGCCGAACGCCTCAAGGCGTTCGGTTCCAAATCCTGATCTGAAATCTTGATTCCATGGGGAGGCAGTCATGACTACCGCAACAGCTGTTGAAGGAAGCGTCGTCCAGGTTATCGGCACGGTTATCGATATCGAGTTCCCTCCCGATAACCTTCCGGCGATTTACAACGCGGTCGACATCGTGCTGCAGGACGGGTCGTTGCTCACGACCGAAGTCCAGCAGCACCTGGGGAACAACTGGGTCCGCTGCCTCGCGATGGACACGACGGACGGTCTCCGCCGCGGGACGAAGGCGCGCGATACAGGGCGGCCGATCGCGGTGCCGGTCGGCCAATCGTCCCTCGGCCGCATGTTTAACGTGCTCGGCAAGCCGATCGACAACCTCCCGCCGCCGGAGGGCGCGGAGCTCTGGCCGATCCACCGCGCGCCCCCCGCGTTTGACGAACAGGAGACGACGCCCTCGATCCTGGAGACCGGCATCAAAGTCATCGACCTGATCGCGCCGCTGGTGCGCGGCGGTAAGGTCGGGCTTTACGGCGGAGCGGGCGTCGGCAAGACCGTCGTCATCCAGGAGCTCATCCGGAACATCGCCCAGGAACACGGCGGCTATTCGGTGTTCGCGGGCGTGGGCGAGCGCTCCCGCGAAGGCAACGACCTCTGGCACGAGATGAAGGATTCGGGCGTGCTGCCGCGCATGGCGATGGTCTTCGGTCAGATGAACGAGCCGCCGGGGGTACGCCTTCGAGTCGCTCTTTCGGGCCTGACGATGGCGGAGTACTTCCGCGACGAGGAAGGCCGCGACATCCTCTTCTTCGTCGACAATATCTACCGTTACACGCTCGCGGGCATGGAGGTATCGGCGCTCCTCGGCCGCATGCCTTCGGCCGTTGGCTACCAGCCCACGCTCGCCACCGAGATGGGCGACCTCGAAGAGCGCATCACGACCACGAAGAAGGGTTCGATCACCTCCTTCCAGGCGATCTACGTTCCCGCCGACGACTACACCGACCCCGGCGTGGCGACCACATTCGGCCACCTCGACGCCGTCGTAGCCCTGGAACGCTCGCTGGCCGAGCAGGCCCTCTTCCCGGCGATGGACCCGCTGGCGTCGTTCTCTCGCGCACTGGAGCCGCGCATCGTCGGCCAGGAACACTACGAGGTCGCGCGTGAGGTGCAGGGTGTGCTGCAGCGCTACAAGGACCTGCAAGATATCATCGCGATCCTCGGCATCGACGAGCTTTCGGACGACGACAAGCTGACGGTGTCACGGGCACGCAAGATTCAGCGCTTCCTGACGCAGCCGTTCTTCGTGGCGGAGCAATTCACGGGGAACACGGGCCAGTACGTGAACGTCAAGGAGACCATCCGGGGCTTCCGTGAAATCCTCGATGGCAAACACGACGGACTCCCGGAACAGGCCTTCTATATGGTCGGGGACATCGACATGGCGATCGAACAAGGCCGCCGCATCTCGGAAGAGTAGGAGAAGCCATGCCCCTCACCGTAGAGATCGTGACCGTGGAGCGAATCGTCCGCGTCGAGCGGGACGTGGATGTCCTGATAGCGCCGGGGAGCGAAGGCCAGCTGGCCATCCTTCCCCGTCATGCGGCGCTGATGACGACGCTCGCGCCAGGCGTGCTCACCTTCCGGCGGGGAACGGTGGAAGAGGATTTCGTCGTGTCCGGCGGGTTCATGGAGGTGCTCCACAACCGCGTTACGATCCTCGCGGACGCGGCCGAAGCGGCCGAGGAGATCGACCTCGCGCGCGCCGAGGCTGCCCGCGCCCGCGCCGAGGAGCGCTTACGCCGCTACCGCGACCAAGGGGTTGCCGAGGCCGACATGGCTCGCGCGCAGGCCTCGCTCCAGCGCTCGCTCATGCGCCTGCGTCTCGGCGAACGCGTGCGCCGCCGCGGCTCGGACGGCCGCCCGCGGATGTAACTGGCGGACGAGAAGCTGGTATACTTGCTCCATGGCATCGGCAGTCGCTGATCTTCGAGCGCAACTGATTGAAGTCTGCGATCAACTCCCGCCGGACGCCCTGGAACGCGTCGTCCGTTATGCCCGCAATGCAAGCGTCCTGGGAGCGCGAGGCTCTGGCCGGGCCGAGCATGCGAAAGCCGAGTCGACGCTGGCCGAACGAATGCAGTCATTCGAACGCTGGCGGGCGCTCGCCGAGGAGATCGGCCGGTCGCTCCCGCCCGGCACGAGCCTGGTCGATACGCTCACCGAGCTTCGCAACGAGCGCGAGCGCGTGCTCGCGGGCGAGTACGACGCAGGCGGGGAATGGCCGCCACTGCGCCAATGAGCGTCGTCGACGCGTCGCTGGCGGGCGCTTCGGATAACGCTGAGGAGGCCGGCCATGCAGTGGGCCCTCGCCTTTTTCCGCGACGCTGCGGCGCAGTCCCAGCTGGTCTGGGCGCCAACAATCATTATCCCGGAGCTTGCTTCGGCCCTTCGAAGGCACGCGACAGGCCAGACGACAATCATGTCGGCGGTTCGCCACTTCGCAGGCCAGCCCAATCTCCGCCTGGTCGACATCGACCGCACGCTCGCTGCTCGCGCGGCCGAACTCGTCGCGGATCTTGGCCTGCGCGGCTGCGATGCCGTCTATGTCGCGCTCGCCGAGTCGCTCGATGACGAGTTGGTCACGCTGGATCGCGACCAGCTGCGGGCCGCGACGCAACTCGTCCGCGCCCGCCTGCCCTGAGTCTCGTTGCCTCAACGCGAGGCTCGCCCCTATCCTGATCCTCAGCACATGACGTTCAAGCGCGACCGTGGCGACCGCTTCATCGTTGAGGGCGGCGCCGTCCTCAGCGGCCGTGTTCCCATCTCCGGTGCGAAGAACGCGGCGCTCGCGATGATGTGCGCCTCGCTCCTCACTGACGAGGATGTGACCCTCGCGAACGTCCCCGACATCAGCGACGTGGACTCGCTCGGGCAGCTGCTCATGGAGCTCGGCGCGACTCTGGAACGTCTGCCCGGCGATACCCTCCGGCTCAACGGCGCGGGCGTCGACCACGTAGAGGCGCCGGCGCCGTTGATCGCCGAAAACCGCGCCTCTTTCCAGGTGACAGGGCCGCTGCTGGCACGCTTCGGCGAAGCGACCGCAGCCGAGCCCGGCGGCGACAGCATCGGCCAGAGGCCCATCGCGGTGCACCTTTCGGGTTTCGAGGCGCTGGGCGCCGTGGTGACGCGCGATGGCAAGCGCTACACCGCGAAGGCGGCGGCGGGGAGGCTACGTGGCGCCCGCATTTTCATGGACTACGCCAGCGTCACGGGCACGCAAAACGTCATGATGGCTGCGGTGCTCGCCGAGGGACACACGACGATCGTCAACGCGGCCACCGAGCCGGAGGTCCAGGAACTGGGGCGCCTCTTGAACCGAATGGGCGCCCGGGTAGAGGGTATCGGCGCCCAGGTAGTCGAAATCGACGGTGTCGAGCGGCTCCACGGCGCGAGCTGGCACGTGATGGCGGACCGGATCGAGGCAGGCACCTACGCCATCGCCGCGGCCATGACGGGCGGGAACGTCGTCCTCGATGACGCACCCGTACCGTATATGGACGCTGTCGTCGCCAAGCTGCGGGCGGCGGGAGCCAACGTGCTTGTGGAAAACGAGTGCCGCATGCGGGTCATCGGGAGCGCACGTATCGACCCGGTGAACTTCCAGGCCCTCCCCTACCCGGGCGTGCCCACCGACATTCAGGCGCCGCTGGCCACGATGCTGACGCAGGCGCACGGCCAATCCGTCGTCCACGAACGGGTCTTCGACAACCGTCTCCTCTATATCGGCGAGTTGTTGAAGATGGGCGCCGACATCATCGGCCAGGGGTCCGTCGCCTACATCAACGGGCCGAGCAGCCTCCACGGCACACGGGTACGCGCGCTCGACATCCGCGCGGGCGTGGCCGTACTACTGGCGGCGCTGGTGGCGGACGGCGCGACCACCATCGAAGATATCTACCACCTCGACCGTGGCTACGCCCACCTCGAGGACAAGCTCCGCGGCATCGGGGCGAACTTGAGGCGAGACTAGCCCATGGCATTCGAATTCATGACGCCCAAGCGCTGCGGGATCGACCTCGGCACCGCGAACATCCTGGTCTATGTGCGAGGCCAGGGGATCGTCGTCAACGAGCCATCAGTCGTTGCCCGGCACAACCGCGACAACGCGATCGTTGCCGTGGGCAACGAGGCGCGGGCAATGCAGGGCCGCACACCAGGCTCTATCAGCGTGGTACGCCCCATGCGCGACGGAGTGATCGCAGACTATCTGACTACCGAAGCGATGCTGCGCTACTTCATCGGCATCATCGGCGGGCGGTTCAACCTCATCCGGCCGGAGGTAATGGTGACCGTCCCGGCCGGCGTCACGAGCGTCGAGCAGCGCGCCGTGCGCGACGCCTCCGAGCAGGCGGGGGCGCGCAAGCCTGCCCACCTCATCCCAGAACCGCTCGCCGCCGCCATCGGCGCGCGTATCCCTATCGCCTCGGCACGGGGAAACATGATCGTGAACATTGGCGGCGGGCGAACCGAAGCCGCGGTCATCTCGCTCTACGGCCTCGTGGTGAGCGAGTCCGTGCGCATGGCCGGCGACCGCATCGACGAGGCGATCATCGCCTACGTGAAGCGGCGGCATAACCTGATCATCGGCGAGCGCACCGCGGAAGAGATCAAGATCGCGATCGGCAGCGCCCTCCCCATCGACGAAGGCCTGAGCACCCAGGTGCGTGGCCGCGACCAGCTCAGCGGTCTGCCGAAGACGATCGCGCTGACGAGCATCGAGGCGGCGCAGGCGATCCAGGATTGCCTCGGCACGATCGTCCAGACCGTCCGCGCCGTTCTCGAACGCACGCCCCCCGAACTGGCGGCCGACGTCATCGACCGCGGCATCGTCCTTACCGGCGGCGGCGCGCTCCTCCGCCACATGGACGAACTCCTCACCTCCGAGACGGGAGTGCCGTGCTACGTCGCGGACAACCCGCTGGAGTGCGTCGCAATCGGCGCCGGCATCGCGCTCGACCACCTGGACGTGATCGAACGCAGTCTGCCGACGGAAGAAGAGACGCTGGTGGGGCTCTTTCCTCAGCCTGAGCGCTGACGTGGCGCGCGCCGAGGCTGACGGTGTGGACCTCGATGGCGCGCTAAGGGGAACGGAACGCGGCCAAACCGCCCGCTCGCCTGACAGTACTGCAAATCCAGGGAACTACTTCTTCGCCGCCTGGGGTTCACCGTAGATGAAGTTGTCCATCACGGCGACATCGGCACTCGCGCCATCGTCCGGGCCGAGGGCGGCGGTGCCGTAACTGACCCGGACCTTCGCCACGACCGCCTCCTTGAAGGCGACGCCAAGGAAGGAGAGGCCCTTGTCGGCGATCGGCGCCTCATATTTGCCCAGGGACTTTCCGGCGGCATCGAAGTACTCGAAGGCCGTGTGCTTCGTGTCGACATCGGTGTAGACCGCGCCGAAGCCGCGGACCAGCGCAGGCGTGTTGGAGCCCGGCACGAAGAACGTGATGTCGACCACATTGCTGCCGATCGGGGAGAAAAGCCTCTCTTCGCTGAACGCCTTGAAGGTGTCCACGTACTTCGGATTGATGTTGCCGAAGCGGGGGAGCGTCTTCGTGGGGTTGTCCTTCTTGGCGCTCACCATGAGCCCGGCGCCGGGCGTGTCGAGCACGAGCCCGCGGGCGCGAGGCGCCTGCTGGGCGTTAAAGAAGTCACGCACAAGGAGGTTGGGGGCGGCGGAGTCGTCCGGGACGGAATCCCAGTTGACTTCGCGGAATCCGGTTAGCCCGCGGGTTCCGGGTTC
>JAYUAG010000533.1:0-2959 GCA_043741475.1 Thermoflexaceae bacterium
GGGGGTACGGCCCGATCGTCGCCGGTGGAGCACCGAGGATCGTTTCCCAGCGCGCAGCGGCGGGGGCCAGGTCGTTGACCAGGATGGCGATGTGATCCAGGAACACGTGCGACGCTGCTCCGCGCTTGTGCGGTTGGGTCGTCGGACGCAGTTCCACGGCGACGCCATTCGCTGCCGCCGCTTCGAGGATAAACGAGTGGCCACCGCGGACCATCGGGAGTCCAAGGCTCCGCAACGCGTTGAGCCGGTCGTCCAGGTCCGGCATCTTCAGCACGATTCGCTCAACTCCGTCCCGGAGCCCGTCGGCCGCGGCCTGGTGCGGCGTCGCCACGAGCGCCACGCGAGCCTCGTCCACATAATATCTGTGAAGTAGCTGCCTGTCAGTGACCGGTCGATTGCGGATCGCGCCCTTGAAGATGAGCGCGGTGAACACCTTCGTCGACTGCGCGAAGTCGCTCGCGCGGATGACCACACCGCTAAGGGAGCTGGACATGGCGCCTCCAGGCCGAAGATTGGTTGCAAGGTTGATCCGCTAACCGGTGCTGACCCCCGCCTGATCCAGCAGCTGCTGGGCGCGGCGCGCGGTGTGCGCTTCGACGATCTGGGCGCCCAGGCGAGCCGCCCAGGCGCCCTCGGCGCGGGCGGCGGCATATGCGGCAATCTGTGCGTGGGCGCGTTCGATTTCGAGCTGCGTGGGCGTGAAGGCAGCGTTGGCCGGGCCGGCAACGCGTGCGTCGACGCAGACCAGTCCGGCGAAGCCGTAGTGGCCGAGCGCCACGGAGTCGAAGCCGTGCGTGCGGATCAGGGGCAAGCTGTCGGTCGCGCGGGCGGCCGCAACCACGGCGCCGCGGGCGTGGGCGAAGCGCGGCCCATGCTCTTCATCGCGCGCGCCAATGTCCCCAGCGTAGCCGGGGGAATCGAAGACAAGCCCGCGCACCCGGGGCACGGCCTGGGCGATTTCGACGGCGCGCACGAGCCCGCGGGCCGTATCGATCAGCGGGAAAGCGCCGACTGTGCCCGGCTCCATGCCGCGTGTGTATTCGAATTCGCGCAGGAGCACCGCGAGGTCACGCAGGTCCTGCGGTTCGGTCGTGTGCGGCAGGAAGACGGCGCTGAGGTCCGGCATCACGAGCGCGTCCAGGTCGTCGCGCAGCAGCCGCGTGCGCGGGTGATTCACCACCACGAGCGCGAGCTTTCCCGCGGCGCGAATCCGCGGCAGCGCCTCCCCAGCGCGCAGGCGGAGCGCCCCGACGGCCTGGCCGGCGTCGGAGACGGTGAGGGCGATCGCGTCGGCCGGCGAGGCGAGAGCCTCGTCGAGGCCCGCGGCGGAAGGGTCGAGCATGAGGACCGTACGGATGCGCATCAGGGACGAGTATAGCCGCTGACGGCGGCGGGGCGCTGCTCTTCGAGATGCATGTCCTGGCGGAGGGCCATGATCCCCTGGAGATGGTCGAGCACGTGGCGATACATCAGTTCGGCCACCCACTGACAGGTGAGCGGCCCCCAGCGAGTGTCGTGGCGCCAACGGGTCCAGGTGGTGTCTCCCATGTCGCGAAAGATGAGCAGCTCTTCGTCACGCATGCGCATCAGGTCGTTGACGATGGAGGGGAGCGGCTCACCGGGGCGATAGCGACGGTCGTGCCAGTCGCGGCGACTGTAATCGAGCGGGTCGAGCATCTCCGGCACGGTGGCCCAGCGCAGCAGTGGGAGATAAACCTCCTGCTCCATGTCGCGCAGGTGGGCGAGGTGCTCGTGGATCGACCAGTCGCTCTCGCCGGGTTTGTAGGCCTGGCGTTCGACGGCGAGGCCACGCACCGCCCACGCGACGTCGTCCGTGACCGACCGCAGGCGATCGGTGAGCTCGGTGCGATAGGCGGCTGTGTCGCTCACGGACCCCCCGGGGTGGCGCGCGGTGAGGAGACTGCTCACCAGCGTACGCGGTTGCTCAGAGTATACGTGTGGGCTGGGCGAGCCGGAAGCGCAACGCCTCAGTGCTCGGCGGGCGGGAGGTCTTTCGCCAAACGGTCGTAGCGGCGCACCATCCGTCCGACATCGGGGCCAGGCCCCATGGCGCCGTCTACTTCTTTGCCGAACTTCGCCTCCGCCTCGGCCACCTGGTCGGCCTCTGTGAGGTGACGGGCGAAGGGGCTGAACGCGCGCACCATCGGTGGGGCCTTCTTGCAGCGGTCGTTCGCGCAGGCGGGGACAGTCACCGGGGACGAGACCGTGCGCGCGAAGACCGTGTCCTTCGTGCCACAGGTGGGGCAGCGGTATTCATAGATGGGCATGGAGAGATGGTAGGCGCGGGCGGGGAGGAGCGGTAGTGGCGGCGGGTGGCCTGTGGAAGCGGGCGGCGATCGAAAGAATCCCTTCCCGCTTGCTTACCGCGCGGCTCCCGTGTCGCGGTTCCCGTGTATCGAAGGACCTCAGCCTAGGCTCTGGAGGTAGTGCTCCGCGGAGATCGCGGCGGTCGCGCCGTCGCCGCAGGCGGAGACCAGTTGTCGCGCGGCCTGGGCGCGCACGTCCCCCGCGACGAAGAGGCCGGGGATGTCGGTGCGCATGCTCAGGTCCACCTCGGCGTGGCCGCCGGGGTCGAGCGCGACGAGTCCTTTGAGCAGCGCGTTGTTCGGCGCCTGGCCGATGAAGACGAACACCGCCGCCACCGGCAGCTGCGATGTCGCCCCCGTCTTCACGTTCTTCAGCTGGACGCCGGTGACTGCGTCCGTGCCTTCGATGCGTTCGACCACAGTGTCCCAGGTGAAGGTGAAGCGCGGATTCGCGCGGGCGCGGTCCTGGAGGATCTTGCTGGCCTTGAGCGTGTCTCGGCGATGGATAAGGTGGACCTTGCTCGCGTAGCGGGTCACGAACAGCCCCTCGTCGAGCGCGGCGTCGCCGCCGCCGACCAACGCTACCTCAACGTTCTTGAAGAAGGCGGCGTCGCAGGTGGCGCAATAGCTCA
>JAYUAG010000534.1:0-2958 GCA_043741475.1 Thermoflexaceae bacterium
AAAACTCTGAACCACACCCGATGCGGGACGCGATCGGCGGGACTGTGTACCATCTCCGCCATGCCTTTTCTCAAGTTTCCCGACGGCTTCCAGTGGGGCGCGGCCACCGCGTCGTATCAGATAGAAGGCGCGGTCGCTGAAGACGACCGCGGCGTCAGCATCTGGGACACTTTCTCGCACCAGCCAGGCCGCATCCGCAACGGCGACACGGGCGACATGGCCTGCGACCACTATCACCGCTACAAGGACGATATCGCCCTGATGAAGCAGCTCGGGCTGCAGACGTACCGCTTCTCGGTTGGGTGGTCGCGCGTGCTCCCCTTCGGGACGGGGATGGTGAACGAGACCGGCCTGGCGTTTTATGACAGGCTCGTGGACGAACTGCTCGATGCGGGCATCCAGCCGGCGGTGACGCTCTATCACTGGGACCTGCCGCAATCGCTCCAGGATGTCGGCGGCTGGACAAACCGGGCGACGACGGACGCGTTCGAGGAGTACGCGCGGATCATGTACCGCAAGCTGGGCGACCGCGTGACCCGCTGGATCACGCTGAACGAGCCGCTGATCTTCACGATGCACGGCCACCGCTACGGGACGATGGCGCCGGGCATCAAGGATGCCGGCGCGACAAGCCGCTCGATCCATCACGCCATGCTCGCCCATGGCAAGGCCGTCCGCGCCTTCCGAGACGGCGGGCACAAGGGCGAGATCGGGATCACGAACGCGAATACGAGCTTCGAGCCCGCGGACGACAGCCCCGCGAACCTCGCCGCCACCGAGTTGGTGCGCGACCACGAGACGCGCACCTACCACGGTCCCGTCTACGGCAAGGGCTACCCGGCGTCCGTGCTCAAGTACTACGCCGAGCGCGGCGCTGCCTTCCCCATCGAACGCGGCGACATGGAGTTGATTGCCTCGCCGACCGACTTTCTCGGCGTGAACCTCTACTCGCGGGCGCGGATTGAGGCAGACCCCACGAGCGGGACGGGCTTCAAGCATGCCCGCCGGACGTTGCCGATACTGCCCATGGGCTATGAGGCCGCCCCGCATTCGCTCGGCGATTTCGTCCGCTGGGTCTCGGATGAGTACGGGCGGCCCAAGATCTACATCACGGAGAACGGGGTGTGCGACAACACCGAGCCCGTGAACGGCGTGGTCAACGACGAGACGCGGGTCGAATTGCTCCAGGGGTTTATCGCGGGACTGCACGCCGCGATGGAAGCGGGCGCGGACGTGCGCGCCTACTACCAGTGGTCGCTGATGGACAACTTCGAGTGGGCCTTCGGCTTCAGCAACCGTTTCGGCATGGTCTACACGGACTTCCAGACGCAGGCGCGCATCCCCAAGAAGAGCGCGGCGATGTATAGCGGCATCATCGCGCGCAACGGGCTGGACGCGACCGTCCCGCAGAGCGTCCTCTACGGAGCCAGGGAGAATGCGAAGGGGACGGGGGGCGGCGGGATACTGGGAAAGATCTTCAACCGCGACTGACGTCAGCGGGCCGAAGCGCCTGGTCTGCGGGTGAACGGCGGCGCCGTGCGCCCAGCCGCTGAACATTCGATCAAGGTTTGCAGACGGCGCCGGCGGGTGGCGTCCTGTTTCGCGCTGATGAGCCACCAGATGACGGCTCTGCGGTAGGTGCGCGGTTGGGCGTGGAACCAGTCCCACGCTGCCGTTTCCGCGCGAAGAGCAGTTTCGCAATCCGGGGGCAGGGAGATGTCTTCGGGTTGCTCCGCGGAGTAGACGCCGGAACGCTCGGGCTTGCGGCGGGCGAAGGCGGCGAGGCCGGCCGGGGTCATGCGGCCCTCGTCCTCCAGCTCGGCCACGCGCCGGATGTTCACGTTGCTCCAGTTACTCGACGGGCGGCGGGGGGTGAAGCGGTTCGTGTAGCTGGTTTCGTCGAGTCCGCGGCGGACGCTGTCGATCCAGCCGAAACGGAGTGCCTCATCAACGGCCTCAGGCCAGGTGATGCTCGCGCGGCGAGACCCTTTCTTATAGAAACCCGCGATCACTTCAGTAGCGGTCGCGTGGTGCTCTTCGAGCCACGCGCGAAAGGCCGCGGGTGTCGCGAAGAACGTGGGCGATCCTGGCGGCGTCATGCCTTCAGAATACGGCGAGGGCGGCGACGATGACGGGCACGCCAACGAACGGGGCGAGGAGCAGTTTCGATAAGACCGCAGCCACCCGACTACTCCCACTCGTGGTCGCGCGCCAGAGACCGTCCGCGTGGGTGTGTGGCTGGCCATCGATTTCGGTTGTCGCGCGGCGACCGCTAGCCCTCCGCGGCAGCGCCCAGGGAAGCATTTAGAGCGCTTCCGGCCTTCGAGCGGCCGCCGTTGAGCCACAGCAGAGCCTCGCGCCGCGTGAGCGGGGAGAGCTCCGCCTCGTGGGCGGCGACGAAGGCGAGGACTGCCGGGCCGTCAGTCTTCGAGTATTCGCGCAGCGCCCAGCCGGCTGCCTTGCGCAGAAAGAACTCTCGTTCGTCCGCGCACCGCAAGCAGTAGTGGAAGAGGCGCGGCACGTCCGTCTTCGTTTTGAAGCGAAGCTGATGGATGAGGGCGACGCGTGCGAGCCAGAAGTCGTCGCTCTCTATCCAGGTGTCCATAGTCATGGCGAGGCCGGGGAACCGAGAGACCAGGGCGCCAACAGCATGGCTGGCCAGGTCGTCTACGGTGTCCCACCAGGACCTCGTCGTGATCAGCGACCCAAGGGTGGGGAGGAAGGTTGGGCCGCATTGCCGCACATGACGCGCGATGAGGCCGCAGGCGGCGTACTGGTATTCGCGCTCGGGTTTGTCCCAGAGCAGCATGACGGCCGCAGCGAGTTCGTCTTCTCCAGGCGCCGGGAGGCCGCCGAGCGCCTCGCGTTGCAACGCCCGGGCCCTGGGCGACTTGATCCCGAGGAAGGGATAACGGTCGCGCATGTACTTCGCCATCGCCATCGCCGCGGCAGGGTCTC
>JAYUAG010000535.1:0-6952 GCA_043741475.1 Thermoflexaceae bacterium
CTGAAGTCCGCTCGCACCCCGGGGGCGTCCGCACCGTCACCGCCGCGATGGGTGCGCCAATTGCCGCTGGTAGCCGTGCCCGCACCGCCGGCACTGAAGTCCGCTTCCTGCGGGCGCGGTTCCTACCCGGCGATCGCTTTTGCTGGGTACCCCTTCTCTGCGGGGGGTACCCAGCGCTCCATTCTTCCCGGAGGGCCGGCGGGAGTAGTGGAGGGTACGCTCCGCATCGCCAGGCGCCACGAGCGGGGAGCTAGCCTTGAGCGAGGGCGTCTTCGACGAAGGCGGGCAAAGCCAGGGTGAACATCGAGCCTCCGTGGTCGGGGCGCGGAGCGGCTAGCAGGCGACCACCCTGGGCCTCGGCCAGCCTCCGGGCGGTGGTCAGTCCGAGGCCCGCCCCAGGGATTGTCGCCCGAACGCTCGGCCGCCGGAAGAACGGCTCGAAGAGTGCCTCGTACTCCCCTTCGCTGAGGACCTCTCCGGAGTTGCAGACGCGGAGCTGGACCTCGTCCTCGCGCTCCTCAACCTCCACGCGGTGGGGCTCGCGTCCGTCCCCATACTGCTCGGCGTTGTGCAACAGGTTGCTGAGGGCGAGTACGGACCATGTTTGCACGGCGGACACCATCGCGTGTGGCCGGCGTCCGACTTGCTCCACCTGGCCAGAGGGGAACTGGGCGGCGTGCGCCGCCAGCGTCTCGTCGATCAATTGCTGAGCCAACAGAGGCTCCGCATGGGAAGCGTCTTCATCGAAGAGCGACAGCTGGAGCATGTTTTCGACGACTCGCACCATGCGGCGGCCCGCCGCTGCGATCTCTGTCGTCGCCTCGCGGTGGGCTTCCGCGGGGATCTCCGGGTAGCGCGCGAGATACGAGGTCATCCCGGCGATGATCGTGAGGGGCGTGCGCAGCTCATGCGACACCAGAGCCAGCAGCTCGTCGCGGAGCTTGCTTGCCTTCCAGAGTGGCGTCACATCCTGGAGGACGCCGACGGCCCCCGCGAGCTCGCCCGCCGCTGAGCGCAGTGGCTCGGCGCTGGCGAGGACCACCATGGCGCCGGACCCATCCTCCAGCACGAACTCGGTCGGTCCAGCGCCGCTCTGCGCGAGCAATGCGGCGCGGTCCGGCGTGTCCTCCGGCTCGACCGGTGTGCCGTCTGGCCAGGTGCGCCGCCGCGCTGCGAACGCCTCAGAGGAGCGCACGCCAAGCGGCGGCGCCTCACCCCAGACATCCGCTGCACGATCGTTAAAGAAGACAAGCCTGGAGTCTGAATCACAGACATAGATGCCGGCCGGGATGGCGTTCAACAGACTCATGAAACGCGCGGGGACAAGGGCCTCGCGGCGCTGAGCGACCAGCAGTTCGATTTCCCGCTCGGCAAGCGCGGCCAGGTCGCGAAGGGCGGAAACGTCGGCCTCCGACCAGTCGCGGACGTTGCCGTCGAGTGCACAGAAGGCGCCAACGACCTGGCCCTCAACGGTCAGCGGGACGCCACAGTACCCCAGCACGTCGTATTGGAGCACCGCTGGAATCTGCCGCGTCATGTCGAGCCGAACATCGGCGACGACCACCAGATCGTTGCCGATGACGACCTCGCGGCAAAAGGAATGGGTGAGCGGCGTATGCCGCGGTACCCCCGCTGGCCCGCCAGCGGCGCCCGCGAAGAACACCTCCTCCTCCGAAATGAAGGATATCAGTGCGACGGGGACGCCGAGAACCCGCCGTGCCAGGCTCGCGAGCCTGTCGAACACGCCCTCGGCGACGGTCGCGGCCGCCCCCTGGAAGAGGCCGGTTGAGGCGAGCGCAGCGAGCCGCCTCGGGTCGCCGAGCACTTCCGCTTCGCTACGGGCCTCGCTACGCGCTTCGTCTTGCGACTCGTCGTTCATCGTGGATTCCGTGCCCCAATCAGATGCGCCTTTGACACGAGCGTACAGCCACCGGCATAACAAACGCATACACTATCGTGGCGGATGACCGTTTTTTTTGCGGCCGCCGTGGATCGTTTAGACCGGATACCTGGGAGCTGTTCATGGCAATTCCGCCGCTTGTCCTCGCCGTCGATGATGAAGTGGGCATCCTTCGGCTCATCCGGCTGGAACTGACCGCCCAGGGCTTCCGCGTGATCACCGCCTCCAGCGGCGAAGAGGCGCTCGCCATCGCTGAAACGCAACGGCCAGATGTCGTCCTCCTCGACATCGTCATGCCCGAGATGAACGGGCACGAGGTAATGCGGGCGCTGCGCGAACGCAGCCCCGTGCCCATCATCCTGGTGACGGCGCGCGACCGGGAAGTGGACAAGGTGCGTGGGCTCGAACTTGGGGCGGACGACTACATCGTCAAGCCCTTCGGCGCGGATGAGCTGGGCGCGCGCATTCGCGCCGTCCTCAGGCGGTCGGCCGGCATCGGCCCGGACCAGGTCGTCCATGCGGGAGACATCACGGTGGACCTGGGCAAGCGCCTTGTGCACCGCAAAGGCAAGCAGGTGGCGCTGACGCGCACGGAATGGCAGCTCCTGCAACACCTCGCGGCGAATCCTGGAAAAGTGATCCTGGGGGGCGAACTTCTGAGCAAGGTGTGGGGGCCCGAATATCGCGACGACCTGCAGTACCTGCGGGTCTGGATCTCCAGGCTCCGCCAGAAGCTGGAGGAGACGCCAGGGGCGCCCACAATCGTCAAGACCCTTCCCGGCATCGGATACATGTTCCAGCCGGACGCCGAAGAAGCCTGACCCCGGCCCGAGTCCGCCGCGCATGCTGTCACGTTTCTGCAACGTCCAGGTGGCGTCTGATGATCCGTTCGCAATCCCGGAGGGCGCACCATCGGAGCAACATGAAACGGGAGGATTCCGATGGCAGCAGTACTTTCAGCTGGCACCCTGGCGGGTGACAAGGTCAAGAACCTCGAAGGCGAAGAGCTGGGCAAGGTTGAAGACCTGATGATCGACCTCAAGAGCGGGCGGGTCGCCTACGCGGTGATCTCATTCGGTGGAGGGTTCCTGCACACGAGCAAGCTCTTCGCCATCCCCTGGGCATCGCTCGCCCTGGATCAGGGGGACAAGAAGTTCATCCTGAACGTGCCCCGCGAGAAGTTGGAATCGGCCGAAGGCTTCGACAAGGATCACTGGCCGGATATGTCCGACGCCGCCTTCCACACCCGCACCTACGGCCACTATGGCGTAGAGCCCTGGTAACGCACGCACCTATGCCTTCCCAACAACCGTTCGTCACCGACCTCAGCGCGATCCGGAAGCGGGCACGCGCGAAGATGATGGACGGCGCCGTCACCGACGCCTACCGGGCAGACCGCGAACGGGTGATCGACGTCCTGAACGAAGCGCTGGCGACGGAGATCGTCTGCGTCCTGCGCTACAAGAACCACTACTACATGGCCCGTGGCATCCACAAGGAGCCGGTGGCCGCCGAGTTTCTGCAGCATGCCGCCGACGAGCAGGGCCACGCAGACATGATCTGCGAGCGAATCACGCAGCTCGGCGGCGAACCGAACCTCAATCCCGAAGGCCTTGCCAGGCGCAGCCATTCGGAATACCGCGGGGGCGAGACCCTCAGGGACCTGATCAAGGAAGACCTGGTGGCGGAGCGGATCGCCATCGAGACCTACTCCGAAATCGTCCGTTGGATCGGCGAGGATGACCCGACGACGCGGAGGCTGATGGAGCAAATCCTGGGCATGGAGGAAGAGCACGCCAACGACATGCTCGACCTTCTGGACCGGGTAGGAGGCGAAGAATGACTGCACAGTTCCTCAAGCGAAGCAAAGAAGCCGATGGCGCCCGCGCAATCGGTGACAACCCGCTGAGCGAGGACGCGCTCGACCAGGTGATCGAGGATTCGTTCCCCGCGAGCGACCCGCCATCACACACGCCCACCACCAGCCTTGGCGCCCCGAACAAGGATGCGGTGGTCGAGTCCAGGGGGAGGCGGGGCCGGCTCGTCGCCTGTGTGGGCTCGGCGCTCGCAGCCTTGTTCGCGGTCGGCGGAGTCGTCTGGCTCCGCCGTGCTCGTGGCTAGCCTGGACGACCTCGCCGCGGCCGTGGGCGGAGAGACACTCAAGGAGAATTGGCTATGGGAATCATCGCGCTACTCATCTTCGGTCTCGTCGTAGGGGCCATCGCTCAGCTTGTTATGCCGGGGCCCGACTTCGGTGGCCGCGGCGCTATGGGCGTCGCGATCGCCATCGGCGTTGGCATCGTCGGTTCCTTCGTGGGCGGGTTGATTGGCTCGCTCGTGGGACTGGGAGGCATCACTGGCTTCAACGTAGGCAGCCTCGTGCTGGCCATCGTTGGCGCCGTCATCTTCCTCGCCCTCTGGCGTGCCATTGCGGGCGGACGGCGGCGACACCTGGCCTGACCGTCGCTTCCGCCAGGCAAAGGCCCCGTTTCCCCAGGGACGGGGCCTTTGTTCGGGTCGCGGGGACCCGTTGCCAGGACGTGCCAATGCGGTCGGCCGGGGCGTCAGTCGTTCCGGGACCGCCGAAACGGGTAGGTTGCGAACACCCTGAGCAAGCCAACGGCGATCACCAGGGCGAGGCCGCAGAGTCGAATCGCGTTGTAACCTTGGAGCGCGATAAACGAGAGCAATCAGCCGTCCCCTGGGCCGCGCCCAGTGCGAACCGTACCACAGAGAACGCCGATGATGCGGTTTCTTCACGAACCGGGGCGCTGCACGGAGATCCAGAGAGAGCGCACCGGCGTATTAGCGCTTCTTTCGCAAGCGCCCGCGGCCGATCGGCAACGGGACGCCCGCCGGGCGGGTCGCGTCTTCGAGGGAGACCCCTGCGCCGGCCGCGCCGAGCACGTAGCGGAACACCCCGAGCAGTTCGAGCACCGTTTCTCGCAAAGACTGTTCGTCCCAGTGGAATCCTTCGCGAAGGGAGAGCGTCTTGCCCCAGCCCTTCGGGCGCCCTTCGTCGCCGATAGGCTCGTAGTCGCAGCCGTAGATCAGGACGAGCTGGTAGTCGCCGAGGAGCACAGGTGCACCGGGGCGGGCGAACTGCAGGCTGATCTTGCGGCCGGCGCCCGTCAGTTCAGCGACCCAGCCCTCAGCCGTGCGGACGATCACGCGGCCGCGAGCGTGGCCCTGTGTGAGCCGCTCGACGAGCAGGGTGGCGCCTTCGAGGACGTTATCCCAGGGCGTCTCGTCCATCAGTCGTAGCGGAAGAAGCCGCGCCCGCTCTTCCTCCCAAGGTGGCCCAGCGAAACGAGCCGCCGAAGCAGCGTGGGGGCTTTAAAGCGGGGCTCGCCGTACTCCTCGAACATGCTTTCGGCGATGAGGTGGAGCGTATCGAGCCCGATCAGGTCCGCCGTGGCGAGCGGCCCCATGGTGTGGTTCAGGCCGATCTTACAGGCGTTGTCGATGTCTGCGGCGGTGGCGACGCCGCTGTCCAACAGGTGGATGGCGTCGAAGATGAATGGCACGAGCAGCCGATTGGCGATAAAGCCAGGCGTGTCCTTCACCTGCACGGGGACGCGGCCCATGCGTTCGCAGACGCGGTGGGCGTCCGCAAGCGTCTGGTCGCTGGTGCTGGCTGTGACCACGAGCTCCACAAGCTTGAGCGCCCAGGGGGGATTGAAGAAGTGCATGCCGATGACGCGCTCCGGCCGGCCGCTGGCGGCAGCGAGGTCGCTCAGGGGGAGCGAGCTGGTGTTCGAACAGAGGAGGGCATCGGGTTTGCAGACGCCGCCGAGCCGCCGGAACACACCGGTCTTGATGCCAAGATCCTCGACTACCGCCTCGATCACGATGTCGGCGGCACGGAGGGAGGAGAGGGACTCAATGTCGCCAGCGGCGTGGAGACGAGAGAGGGCGCCCTCGGCTTCGGCGCGCTGCAGGCGGCCGCGTTCCGCTTCGCGTTCAAGGCGGCGCCGGATCCCGCCAATCGCGGTCTCGACGCGTTCGCGGTCGATATCGACGAGGACGACATCGAAGCCGCTGACGGCGGCAACCTGGGCGATGCCGCTGCCCATCAGTCCCGAACCGATGACACCGAGCTGTTTCAGTTCCATCAGACAAGGGTACGGCGTGGGTCGGCTTGGGTCACAGCCGCAGCGCGGTAACCAACCTTGGACCCGGCGAACTGCCGCCGGTAGCCGCGGCGCACTGCCGCCGCTGGCGTCAGCCAACGAGATCGGTGCGCCAACACACCGTCGTAGAATCCCGCGATGGTTCGCTTCCCAAACACAACCCGCCTCCCACCGGATGCCTACGACACCCCGGAACACGTCTTCCACATCGTGATTCACGCCCTCGAAGGCACGAAACCGTTTCATGGTTCAGGCGGCGATCGAGTGTGGGAACTCGTCCTGAATGAGCGTGAACGTGGCTCCATTCACCTTCTGGTCGCGTGTCTCATGCCAGCCCATTTGCACGCGTTGGTCCAACCACGCTCGCGCTCTGTGGTTCGCTGGGTCCAAGGGTTCAAGTCGTACTCGACCCGAGTATATGCGGCGGAACGACCACAACGAGCGATCTGGCAGCCGTCGTTCTACGACCGGCGCGTTCGCGACGACGCCGAACTGGCCGCCGTCGCCAGCTACATCTGGCGGAACCCGGTCGAGGCACTCCTGGCGGAGTCGCCGGCGGAATGGCCGTGGATCTTCGCCTCTGAGGAGCTGAGTTGGGTGAGGGACGAGTGAGGCATGAAGGACGAACCATTGGCTGACGCAAGCGGCGGCGGTGCGCCGCGGCTACCAGGGCTCCTTGTGTGAACTGCGTCACGCAGCGCCGGGCGCGCGGGCCTGTAGTATCGCGCTGCCATCCCCAGGGATGAGCATGAGGAGGCGCAAACAATGAAAGCCAGTCCGGAAAGCATGGCCCAGGGTATCCCGGCGATGGGCGACACGGCAAAGCTGGTGACGTGGGGTAGCACGGCCTGCGCGGTCATCACCGTCGCGGCGGGCGCGGACCTGGGGCCGGTGCTTGCACAACTGCCCGGCGGCGCCT
>JAYUAG010000536.1:0-6933 GCA_043741475.1 Thermoflexaceae bacterium
GCCGAGCCTCGCCGCTTGTTGGCCCCGCTGCCACCCGCCCGTTCCCGCTCGTTCGCCACCGCCCCTACCCTCGTCCCATGGACACAGGCCGCGCCGCCACCATGCACACGCCCAAACGCACGTGCGTTGGCCGTTCCCACACGTGCGTTCCCGTGCGCTCGCGTGCGTTCCCCGTGGGAACACGCGCACGCCTCACAGACCGGCCATTCGCCAGCGCCCTCCAGTCAGCACAACCAGCGCCGGTCAGTGGTCGGACCAGTGTGGCAAGCAGTCCCGGCTCAGATTCAGGAGACTGCTGCAAGCAGTGTTTTTCGTTTTCAAGCAGTCGACCAGCCTGGCTCGCACCGCAGCCCCGGTCCCCTGTCCCCTGTCCCCTGAATGTGGTTATTGTCGAATCGCCAACCGGTTTCGACATATCTCTGACCGATCGTTAAGACGAGTGGACATAGAACGCCACTTTCTGTGCGGTTCCGCTTCACACTATTGTCACGATCTTTATACTTCGCCTCGACTTATCAACTCCTTCTGGACGGAAGTGAGGCAGCTGTGGCCCCCAGCAGCAGCCCCAACCCTGTGTTCAGGAGCTGCCTCCTCGTATCTTCACCCGAGGATAGGACGCTCCACTTTGTTCGCGCCCTCCATGGCGCGGGCTTCGCTGTGCTGGACCGTTTCGCCGGCCCGGCGAGCATCGAACTCGCCATCTCCGGGCACTTCGACGTCGTCGCCTGGGTGGCCGCGCCCGAACGCTTCCACGACTCCGCCTCGCTCAGCGCAATCTCCCGCGCCGATGTCCGGCTCGTCTCCCTCCTCCATGAAGCCACACCCCACGCCGTGAGCGAGTGCCTCCAGGCCGGCGCCGACGCCGTGCTCGCACTCGATGCGGACGCCCGCGTCGTCGTCGCCCAGATACACGCTGTCCTTCGCCGCCGCGCGGCCTACGCCGATGCCGAACTCGGCATCCTTCGCGTCGGCGACATCGCGGTCGACACGGACCGCTGCGAAGTCACCTGCGGCGGCCGGTACGTGGGCCTGACCGCCTCGGAGTACCGCATCGTCGAATATATGGCGCGCCACTCCGGACGCGTGCTTCGCCCCCACGAAGTCCTCAACGCCGTCAGCGACGACTACCGTTACGAGGCGCGCGAGGCCCAGGAAGTGTTCAAGGTCTACGCGCGGCGCATCCGCCGCAAGATCGAGCCGTGCGAGGACCTGCCGCGCTACCTCGTTACGGTGCGTGGCCTCGGCTACCGGCTCGACGGTGGCCACGAAGTGCGGCTCGCGACCGCCGTCACGGCCTGACCGGCCGCCCTCTCCCGGATTCGCCCTCCACCATTCCTCCACGCAGCGCCCGTACGGTGACCGCGGGGTAGACCAATGGTGGACGCGTTCGACGGCGGCGAAGGTGGCGGCGGGCCGGGTGAGGGCGCGCCCGACGGCGCGCTCGTCCAGCTGCGCCGCCGTTATGACGAGCTCCGGGCCGACTACGAATCGCTCCTCACGCGCCTCCGCGACCTGGAAAGCGGCGCGCCCATTGCCGCGCCGGCCGCGCCCGCGCTCCGCTTCGGCCTGCTCGAATCGCTTCTCGCGCCCCTCGAACAGCTGCGCCAGGAGTATATCGAGACGCTCGCCAGCCTCGAAGACGTGGTCGGCGGGCTGGAGACGGTCGTCAGCCGCGGGCTGAAAGGCCAGCGCGGCGCGCCGTCCGCTTCGCCGCCCCCGACTACACCTGAAACCGTGGAGAGCGCGCGGCTCGTGCGTCTCGAGGTCCGCGGCCGCAATGCGGGAGAACTGCTCGCCTTCCGCGAGCGCCTGGCGGCGCTCCCTGGGGTGCGCGCGGTCACGATCCACGCCGTCGACCAGGAGCGCGCGACCCTGGTGGTCGAGCTAGGGCCGTAGCCCTCGAAGCCCCGCGCTTGACTTCTCCCGGACGAGCCCCACGATCGCTGGCGAACCCACACCAGGAGCATCGCCGTGCAGACCGGCTCGTTCCGCGGCTTCGACGCCGCCATCTCCGACCCCGGTATCCTCACCATCACCTTCAACCGGCCCGAACAGCTGAACGGGCTCGACCAGTGGATCAAGCGCGACCTCAGCGAGACGCTCATCCAGGCGCAGATGGACGACGGCGTGCGCGTCATCATCTTCACCGGGTCCGGCCGCGCGTTCTGCGCGGGCGACGACATCTCCGGGAAGCCGCGGGGCGAACACAAGGGCCTCGTGCCCGAGATACCGGGCGGGCACCGCACCGCGATCGGCACGTATGACGGGCTGCGCTTCCTCTCCCAGCCGATCGCGGCCGGCATTCGTGCGCTGGATAAGCTCACGATCGCGGCCATGAACGGCATCGCCATCCAGAGCGGCTTCTCGCTCGCACTCGCCTGCGACTGGCGCATCGCCGCGAGCAACGCGCGCATGGGCAGCGCGACGATGCGCTTCGGCCTCCTCCCGGACGAGGGCGGCCAGTACCTCCTCGTGCAACACATGGGCGTCGCGAAGACGCTCGACTTCCTCATGCGCAAGCGCATCGTCTCGGCGGACGAGGCGCTGGCACTGAACCTGGTGAACGAAGTCGTCGCGCCCGAGGAGCTGATGGCGCGGACGATGGCGCTCGCGACGGAGCTGGCGAACGGCCCTCAGGTGGCGATGCGGCTGCTCAAGCGCTCGGTCTACAACGCGGCGGAGATGACCTTCGCCCACGCGCTGGACGAAATCGCGGCGAAGACGGCGATCAGCGACCACCACCCGGACGTGCGCGAAGGGACGGCAGCGTTCAGGGAGAAGCGCGAACCGAAGTTCAATGCGTGGCTGGAAGGGCGGGATAGCGGAGTGGTGTGAGGTTTCGCCACCGTCGATCCCCTACCGCGAACGTAAGGGAGCGGAACCCTGCGCCATAACCGAATCACGCGGCCTGTCCGAATGACGATCGTCTCACCTGACTAGACGGACTACCATGAGACGCATGAAGACGCGGACCTCGCGGTGGCAGCTCCAGGAAGCGAAGGCGGAGCTGAGCGAACTGGTGCAGCGCGCCTGCGAGGACGACGCGCTACGACCCTGGTGCGATCTGGCCTCACGCCGACGGCAAGGGCTATTCGGGCCGCTGGCTGGCGACGATGGAGCTGCCGGACGGCAAGCAGCGGCACTTCCGGGGCTTCGACCTGGTGCTCCTCGAGGGTGAGCGCATCACGCTGAACGAGGTCTACACGCACGACCTGCCCGAGTGATGGCCGGATCCGAGGCACGGACGTGCATCTCCGGCCACTTCGCCGCGGACGATCCCAGCGCTTGCTCACGCGCGCGCTAGCGACGGCCGAGCGATCGTCGAGGGTGCGCGCATCACGCTGAACGAGGTCTACACGCACGATCTGCCCGAGTGAGGGGAGTCTGAGCCCTTAGTCCGTACCCCTGACAGTGCCCGAATCAGAGGCCATGGTAGACTTCTGGAACCCTTCTTCGCCCGGAAGTCAGCCCTTTGCCCGAACGGATCCTTGTCTGTGTCGCGTGGCCCTACGCGAACTATCTCCTGCACGTCGGGCAGGCGGCGGGCGCATATCTGCCGGCCGACATTTTCGCGCGCTATCAGCGCATGGCCGGGAACGAGGTCCTGATGGTCTCGGGTTCGGACAGCCACGGCACGCCGATCACGGTTAGCGCTGACCGCGACGGGGTGACGCCGCGTGACATCGTCGACCGCTACCACCCCAAGATCGTCGAGACCTGGGAACGGCTTGGGATCTCCTTCGACCTCTACACGACGACGCTCACGGAGAACCACTACGAGACGACCCAGGAGGTTTTCGAAGTCCTCTTGAAGAAAGGACTCCTGTATACGGCCACCACGGACCAGCTTTACGACCCGCAGGCGGAGCGCTTTCTGCCTGACCGTTATGTGGAGGGCACCTGCCCGCATTGCGGCTTCAAAGAGGCGCGCGGCGACCAGTGCGACAACTGCGGCAAGACGCTCGACGCCGTGGAACTGAAGGAGCCGCGTTCGCGCATGACCGGCGCGACGCCTGTGCTCCGCCAGTCGGAGCACTTCTTTCTGAAGCTGAGCGCCCTCCAGGCTGAGCTGGAGCCCTGGGTGCGTGAGCAGGCTCACTGGAGAAAGAACGTCCTCAACTTTACCCTTGGCTGGTTGAACGAAGGGCTGAAGGACCGCGCGATTACACGCGACATCGCTTGGGGTGTCCCCGTGCCCGTCGAAGGCTGGGAATCGAAGCGCATTTACGTGTGGTTCGATGCAGTCATCGGCTATCTTTCGGCGACGCGCGAGTGGGCCCAGCGCTCTGGCGACCCGGAGGCGTGGCGGCCGTTCTGGGAAGACCCGGCGACGAAGTCGTATTACTTCATCGGCAAGGACAACATCCCTTTCCACACGATCATCTGGCCGGCGATGCTGCTCGGCCACGGCGGGCTCACCCTGCCCTATGACGTGCCCGCCAACCAGTACGTTAACTTCTCCGCGGGGCAGAAACAGAGCAAGAGCAAGCGCATTGGCGCCTGGGTGCTCGACTTGCTCGACACGTACGCACCGGATGTCGTGCGCTTCTACCTGACGCAGATCATGCCCGAGACGAGCGACTCGGAGTTCCGCGAAGACGAGATGATCCGGGCGAACAACGAGGTGCTGATCGCGACCTGGGGGAACCTGGCGAACCGGGTGATTTCGATGGTGCACCGCAACTTCGGCGGTGTGGCGCCGGCGACGGGCGAGCTCGCACCGGAGAGCCGGGCGCTCATCGCCGAGGCGGAGGCAGCGTTCGCGACGGTCGGAGCGGAATTCGGGGCGTGCCACTTCCGCGGGGGCCTGCAGGAAGCCCTACGGCTCGCCCAGAACGCCAATCGCTACCTGGACGAGCGCGCGCCATGGAAGGCCGTGAAGACGGACCTCGACCACGCTGCCGAGACGCTCGCGACGGCGCTGAACGTGATCAGCGCGTTGAAGACGCTTCTGCACCCGATCCTCCCGTTCTCCACGACGCAGCTGCACGAGGACCTGGCGCAGCCGGGCCGCGTGATCGACGGTGGCTGGCGATACGCGCCGGTTGTGGCGGGTACGCAGCTACGGCCGCCGCGCCCGCTCTACACGAAGCTCGATATCCCCGAGGCGGTGGGCGCGTGATCGAGTTGTTCGATACGCACAGCCACCTCCAGGACGAAGCGTTCGATGGCGCCTTCGATGCCGTCGTGGCGCGCGCGATCGTTGCGGGCGTGGCGGGCATCGCCCTCTGCGGCTACGACCGCGAATCGAACCTCCAGGCGCTACGGCTGGCGGCAAAGTCGCCGATCGTGTTCCCGACGGTGGGCTACCACCCGCACGAGGCGCAGACGGTGACGCCAGCGATGCTGGACGAACTCTCCGGGCAGGCGGCGCTGGCCGAGGTCGTGGCCGTGGGCGAAATCGGCCTGGACTTCTACCGCGACCATTCGCCCCACGCCGTGCAGCGCGAGGTCCTGGATGCGCAACTGGCAATCGCGATTGCGGCGGGCAAGCCGGTGAGCCTCCACACTCGGGCGGCGGAAGAGGCGATCTATGAACACCTGGCCGCCTACGCCTCGCGCAGCACGCTCGGGCGCGCAGGGCGCCCGGTGGGCGTGATGCACTGTTTTGGCGGCACGCTGGAGCAGGCCCAGCGTTATGTGGAGCTCGGGTTCCTGGTATCGATCGCCTGTGCCATCACCTATCCCGGGAACGAGGAGGCGCGCCGGATTGCCGCCGGACTTTCGCTAGAGACGCTGGTGGTCGAGACAGACAGCCCCTACCTGCCGCCCCAGGGAAGGCGCGGCCGGCGTAACGAGCCCGCGAACGTCGTCGCGGCCGCTGAAGCTGTGGCGCGGGCGCGCGGCATAGGCGTCCGCGAAGTTGCGAGCGCGACAACCGCCAATGCCGCCCGGCTCTTCGCCGTGCCGGTTGGTGAAGCGACAGTCGTGCCATGAACCAGGAAGCTCAGTTCAAGGCGCTCTACGGCCCCGTAGCGGAAGACATGATCCTCGTCGAGGACCTGCTGGAATCGACGAAGAACGTTGAGATCCCGGCGCTTAAGCGAATGATGGACCAGGCGCTCGACGCCCCGGGGAAGCGGATGCGTCCCGGCCTCGTGCTCCTCGCGGGGACGTTCGGCGAATACAACCTCAACCACCTGGTGCCGCTCGGGACGGCGATCGAGCTGCTCCATACGGCGAGCCTCGTGCATGACGACGTCGTCGACGGCGCATCGAGCCGGCGCGGGCGGCCTACGGCGAACGCGGTCTTCGACAACGCCCTGACGGTGCTGCTCGGCGACTTCATCTTCGCGAACGCCGCGGAGATGGTGACGCGCACGGACAGCCTCGCGGTGACGCGGCTCTTCGCGCTGACGCTGATGAAGATGACGAGCGGCGAGCTGGACCAGGACGCCGCCGCCTTCGATGTGGGCAAGGACATTCAGAACTACCTCTGGCGCATCGGCGGCAAGACGGCGGCTCTGTTCGCGACCGCGACCGAAGGGGGCGGGCTTCTCGGTGGTTGTGGCAGCGACGAGGTGGAGGCCCTGCGCACCTATGGCTACAGCTTTGGCATGGCCTTCCAGATCGTCGACGACATCCTCGATTTCACGGGGGATGAGGCGCTTATGGGGAAGCCGGTTGGCAGCGACCTGCTGGAAGGCACGGTGACGCTGCCCGCGCTGCTTCACCTCGAACGCTACCCGGCGGACAACCCGATCAAGCGGTTCTTCCGGGCGCGCCGGAACCGTGAGGAGCGGCTGCAGGAAGCGATCGCAGCGATTCGCGATTCCGAGGTACTCGAAGCCTCGATGGAGATGGCGCGTGACTACGTGCGGAGGGCGACCGAAGCGCTCGCCCTCCTCCCAGCGACAGAGGCGCGGGACTGCATGGAGGCCCTGGCGCGTTACACCCTCGAACGGAACAACTGATCTCGGCGGAGCGGACCGG
>JAYUAG010000537.1:0-2939 GCA_043741475.1 Thermoflexaceae bacterium
GCGCGTCGGTGGGCGGCTCGATGCGCTCAGCGCCTTCTGGCACCCGCGCGTCACGAGCGAATATAAGGCGACGATGATGTACGGCCTCATGTCCCCCACGTCACCGGAATCCTTGCGCCGCGAGACGGTGTTCGTCTACAGCCAGGGCTGGCCGCCGGCCTTCCTCGGCGACCTTTACTTCTACATCGAGGACCACGACCTCACGGCTGAGGCAGCGCAGATCGATACCGCCCGCTGCCCGGTCCACTTGCTCACGGGCGAGTATGACTACTCCGCGCCGCCGGCGATGGGCCAGGCAGCGCATGAGGCGATCCCCGGCTCGAGCTTCACGATGATGCCCGGCCTCGGCCACTTCCCCATGGCCGAAGACCCTGCCCGCTTCATCGAATTCCTCCTGCCCGTCCTCGAAACGATCCGCTGCGGGAGGAAGGACTGATGCCCGGCCCGCTCTCCTCGCTCACCGGCAACGACAACTACTTCGAGGACTTCGTCCCGGGCGCGTCGTTCGAACACGCCCGCGGCAAGACGATCACCGAGATGGACGGCGTCCTCATCACGAACCTCGTGATGAACACCGCCCAGGGCCACTTCAACGAGGACCAGATGTCGCGCGGCCCGATGAAGCAGCGCATCGTCTTCGGCGGGGTCACGGCGGCGATGGTGATCGGCCTCGCGATGCAGGACACGGGCGAGCAGGCGCTGGCCGAACTCGGGCTCACCGGTGTCCGCTTCCGTATCCCCGTCCACCACGGCGACACGCTCTACGCCTTCACCACCGTCCTCGAGACGAAAGAGAGCGACCACGAGGACGCGGGCATCGTCCGCTTCCAGCACCGGGGATTGAATCAGGAGCGCCAGCTGGTCTTCGAAGGCGAGCGCACCGTCCTCATCAAGCGCCGCTCCCACTGGGGTGAGCGGTGAGCGAACGCGCGGACTACGAGACCGCGCACGAGCGCGCCGCGCCGATGTCGGCGGCCGCCACCGGGCCGCTGCGGGGCGTGCGCATCATCGACCTCACCCAGGCGCTCGCCGGGCCGTTCTCGACCATGCTCCTCGCCGACCTCGGCGCCGACGTGATCAAGATCGAGCCGCCCCACGGCGACATGACCCGCCAGTCCGAGCCCTTCATCGAAGGCGACCGCGAGCGCCCCTTCGGCGGCTACTTCGCCAGTATCAACCGCAACAAGCGCAGCGTCGTCCTCGACCTGAAGGAGGAAGGTGGGCGCGGACAGTTACGCCGCCTCGTCGCCACTGCGGATGTGCTGGTCGAGAACTACCGCGCGGGCGTGCTCGACCGCCTCGGCCTCTCGTACGAGTCGCTCCAGGCGCTCAACCCGCGGCTCGTCTACGCCGCTATCCGCGGCTTCGGCGACCCCCGCACGGGCGCGACGCCGTACACCGATTGGCCCGCCTACGACGTGGTCGCCCAGGCCATGAGCGGCGTCGTGAGCGCCACGGGCACGGCCGAGGGCGAAGTACTCAAGGTCGGGCCGAGCATCGGCGACCTCTACCCCGGCACGATGGCAGCGCTCGGCATCGTCGCCGCCGTCCTCCACGCCCGCACCACCGGCCAGGGCCAGTTCGTCGACGTGGCCATGTACGACGCGCTCGTGGCTCTCGTGGAAGCGCCCATTTACCGCTACTCCTACCGCGGTATCGTCACGCGGCCGGCGGGCAACAGCCACCCGCAGCTCTCGCCCTTTGACATCTACCCCACGGCGGACGGCCACTGCGCCATCGCCGCGCCTACGCCCGTCCATTGGGACCTGCTCTGCGCGGTCATGGACCGCGTCGACCTGATCCACGACCCGCGCACGGTCAGCAGCAAGGAGCGCGTCAAGAACGCCGCCTTCGTGCGCGAGACAATGTGCGCCTGGACGACCGCCCACACCACCGGCGAGATCGTCGCGCTGCTCGGCGGGCAGGTTCCCGTCGGCCCCGTGAACGACGTGGTCGACCTCTTTGCGGACGAGCACCTTCGCGCCCGCCAGATGCTGGTCGCGGTCGAACAGCCGGGCAGCGACCGGCCGGTGGTGCTCCCAAACACGCCCATCCGCTACACCGAAACGCCCGGCGGCATCTACCGCCGGCCGCCCCTCCTCGGCGAACACACCGCCGAGGTCCTGGCCGAACTCGACAAGGAGACCCCCCGATGACCCGCCCCCTGCGACTGCGCCGTTCCGAACTCTCTACCCCCGGCACGAGCGAGAAGATGATGGTCAAGGCCGCCGCCAGCCCCGCCGACCTCGTCTTCCTCGACCTTGAGGACGCGGTCGCGCCGGGCGAAAAGGAGGCCGCGCGCAAACCCGTGATCGAAGCGCTCAACGGCCTCGATTGGGGAAAGAAGACGCGCGCCATCCGCATCAACGGCACGCACACCCACTGGTGCCACGATGACCTGGTGCAGATCGTTTCTGCCGCGGGCGCGAACATCGACGTGATCATCGTGCCCAAGGTGAAGGCGCCGCGCGACGTCTGGTTCGTCGACACGCTCCTTTCGCAGCTCGAACTGAAGCTCGGCCTGCCCCTGGGCCGCATCGGTCTCGAACTACTGATCGAGGAGACCGAGGCGCTGGCGCGGGTCGAAGAGATCGCCGGCTGCTGCCCCCGGCTCGAGGCGCTGATCCTCGGCGTGGGCGACCTCTCCGCCAGCCAGGGCATGCGGCTCGGCCACATCGGCGCCTCAAAGACGAAATATCCGGGCGACGTCTGGCACTACGCCCGCACCCGGATGATCGTCGCCGCCCGCGCCAACGGCCTGGACGCGATCGACGGCCCCTTCGGCGATTTCCGTGACGGCGACGGCTATCGCGAGGAGGCGGGCTGGGCCTCTACCCTCGGCGCCGTGGGCAAGTGGGCGATCCACCCCAGCCAGGTCGAGATCGCCAACGAGGTCTTTTCCCCAACGGAGCGCGAGATCGAACGCGCGAAGAAGATCG
>JAYUAG010000538.1:0-2937 GCA_043741475.1 Thermoflexaceae bacterium
CGGCCAGCCGATGGAGCGCATCGAGCACGACACCGACCGCGACTTCTGGCTCGACGCCATCGGCGCGAAGGACTACGGCCTGATCGACGAGATCCTCGACCGCGCCCCCACCGCCGCCCTCGCCGCCGTCAACGGCAAGGTGGCATAGGCGCGCATTGCTCAGAGCTGGGCGCGCAGGGCTTCGACCGGCTCCATGCGGGCGGCCCGGACAGACGGATAGAGCCCGGCGACGAGGCCCACGAGGGCTCCGGCCACCGGCGCCGACAGCGGCACCCAGGCTTCCAGGACCGGCGTCCAGGTCCGGATCGACGACACAATGACCACGGCCAGGGTGCCAGTCGAGGCTCCGACGATGCCGCCGAGGGTGCCGAGGAGGGTGCTTTCGAGCAAAAATTGGCTGGCGATGTGCCAGCGCGTCGCCCCCAGTGCACGCCGAAGACCAATCTCGCCCACCCGCTCCATGACCGATACCAGGGTCAGGTTCGCAATCCCAATCGCACCAACCACGAGCGATACCAGCCCGAGGAGCAGAAAGAGCGTGTTCAGGTCCTGCTGGACGCCGGCACGGACCCGGCGCGGCTCTGGCGGCGCAGTCACTTTGAGCAGGGTGGGATCGTTGGGGCTCAGCGCGATGGGAGCCTCGAGGGCGACGGCATACGCCGCTCCGAGTCGCGTCTCGACCTGCGCCGACCCCGGGGCGAGGAGGCCGAACTCGCGTCTCGCCGTCCCTTCGGGGATGAGAATTGCCCCGAGGAGGGCCGGTTGGCGCTCGACGGAATCGAGGATCCCCACGACGACATAAGTCCGATCGCCGATGAAGATCGCCGGTTGGTTGTCCACGTCGGAAACGTGGAGAGCGTCCGCGACGTTGCGTCCGAGCACCACCACGCGGTCTCCGCGCTCGGAGTTGCCCGCGTCGAAGGTGCGGCCGCTCGATAGGACGGCACGAACCGCGCCGGGCAGTCCGATTGAGACCGCGCGGATTGGGAACTGAAAGGCGGTCCTGGAGAGCGGGTCGTACACCGGTACGCCGCGGACGAACTGGCCCTGCGAATCGACCTCGCTGATGGCCCCGGCCGCGACCACCCCGTTCAGCCGGAGGAGGCGCGCCTCCGCGTCCCATGGGAGCGGGCTGCGCGCCCGGCCCGAGCCGCCGAGCCGCGGCTCGATGAACACGTCGGTGGCTGCCAGGGCATCGAAGCGCCCCACGATCTGGTTCCCGGCAGTCCGCGAAAGGCCGAGCGTGGCCACCAACGCCGCCACGCTCACCACCGTACCGAGCACGGTCAGAGCCGCCCGAACGGGCCGGCCGAGCACGCCCGAGAAGGCCTCGCCTAGGAGCGCGCCTACGCTGATCCGTGGCCGCGGTCGGCCGGGCGGCCTCAAAACGGCGCTCACAGGGCGCTCGCTGCCGCTGCGAAATGGGGTGACCGGTACTCCGTCAGCCTCCCATCAACCATCCGGACAACGCGCTGCGCCTGCTGTGCGATCGATTCATCGTGCGTAATAACGAGAATCGTCATCCCTTCCCCTGAGAGTTCGCGCAACAATACGACGAGTTCGTCCGCCGTTTCAGAGTCAAGGTTCCCGGTGGGCTCGTCACACAGGAGCAGTTCAGGGCGGCAGACCAGGGCACGGGCCACGGCCACGCGTTGCCTCTGGCCGCCCGAAAGGCGTGTGGGCAGAAACGACGCCCGGTCCGCCAGGCCAACGCGCTCGAGGGCCGCCATCGCCCGCTCGCGGCGGCCCGCGAGCGGGCTGCCGTTGTACAGCTCCGCCATCATCACGTTCTCCAGAACACTCCGAAAGGGCACAAGATGGAACGCCTGAAAGACGAAGCCGATGCTCCTCCCGCGGAGGCCTGAGCGCTCACTGTCATCAAGCGAGTCCGTGTCGCTCCCGTTGAAGCGATACGTGCCTCCGGTCGGGAGATCGAGCAGCCCGAGGATGTTGAGCAGCGTGGACTTTCCGGACCCGGAGCGGCCAACGATCGCGACGAACTCTCCCGATTTCACGCTAAGGCCGACCTCGCGGAGTGCGTGTACGGGTGGGTCTGAGACGAACGACCGGGATACGGCGACCAGTTCGATCACCGGCGGCGCCACGTCTCGCGACGGCCCCGGGAATCGTCTGAGAGGCAGCTCCTGAGCCTCAGGGCGGGGGGATCTGGTCAAAAAGCGCCGCATTCTGTTCACGAAATGCTTTCTCGTATTCCGGCTTGATCGTGTCTTCCACGTCTTTGAGGTACTTCTCTTCGCAGCGGATGTCCGCAGCCACCATCGCCACCTCCTGGCGCTGAAGCGCCGCAAGGGCAGCGCGGTCGTACGTCAGGTTGGGCCCGCGCGCAGCGCCCGAAGCGGCCTCCCGCCCCACGATCGCTTCCAGCCGCTCGTGGAGGGTGGAGTCGACAGCCTGCGGGTGGGGCAGGTCGAAGCCAGCCTCCCTCATGCAGCCTGACCACTTCTGGACGGCCGCCAGGAACCGTGGGTCGTTCTCAATCCTCTGGTCGAGTTCGGCCAGCTTGGCCTGGAGCGACTTCAAGACGGTCGCCCCGCCAAAGGCCTCCTCCGTGGCTTTGCGTGTACAGCCATCGAGTTGGCTAAAGTCGCCCGTATCGATCGCCTGGAGGAAGGTTCCGCCCTTTTCGCCAACCAGCGCGAGGTCGTACGCCTTGCCGTCAGCGGCGTTGAGGCGGCTGCGGATCGCCTCGTTCGGCCCCACCGCGAGCTTCTGTCGTTGCTCGAAGAGCGTCGTGATGCCGTAGCCGAATTGCTTCTCGAAGTCCTCCCCGCTGAGCGACGCGTTCCCGACGAGCGCCGCTCGCCGCGTCTTCGAGTCGACGGGTACGTATTCGAAGCCCTGCGTGCGCATGCACGTGGCGATCAGGTTCTCGACCCGTGCCTGACGTTGCTCCGTGCCTTCGGCCGTGAAGCCCAG
>JAYUAG010000539.1:0-2936 GCA_043741475.1 Thermoflexaceae bacterium
GGTAGCGAGGTTCCGGCGACCGCTCGATCGCCTGGAAGAGGCGGTTGACCTCCGACGGGATCTCCTGATCGTAAAAGCTGAGCGTTTTCTGGAAAACCAACTCGACCAGTCGCTCTTCCGGAGGAGGCGGATCCGGGACGAACTTCGCCGAAGGCGTGGCCGCAGGCTTCTTGCCGCCGCAGGCGGCCATCAGCGCCCCGAATCCGAGCGGCAGGCCAGCGAGCAGGACGCGTCTGCGCATCATCCCAGTATCGTCTTCGCAAGCCGCCGCATGTTTCGCAACGGTGACGGGAAGGCGAAGGCGAGCGCGTCGCACCGTGGGCACGTAGACTCCCGCTTCAGACTGGCCGACCGGCCAACAATCGGAGGCCTCACCATGAAGCTCGGCATCTGCGTTCCGGCGTTGGGTCCGCACGTCAACCGGCGCGCCGTGCACGATTTCACCGTGAGGGCGGAGGCGGCCGGCTTTGATTCGCTCTGGGTGCAGGAGCACTTCATGTGGCGGCAAGCGCCGGACACGGGCTACGCGGGCATCCCCGGCGTGCCCATGCCCGCGCCCTACAGGAGCCTTCTCCAGCCGCTGGAACTGCTCAGCTATTGCGCGGCGATCACGGAGCGCGTCCAACTTGGCACCTCGATCCTCGTCACCGCATATCACCATCCCCTCGTGCTGGCGCGCAGGATGGCGACGCTCGACGTGCTCAGCGATGGCCGGGCGCTCTGTGGGCTGGGCCTCGGCTGGATGGCGGAAGAGTACGCCCACGCCCGCACCCCCTTCGCCGCCCGCGGCGCCCGTATGACCGACTTCGTGCGCGCGCTGAAGGCCGGCTGGCTGCCGGACCCTGTGCGCTACGAAGGCAAGTACTTCTCCTACCCGGAATGCGATTCCTCACCGAAACCGGTGCAGCGCGATGCCGGGGGCAATCCCTTCGTCCCGATTCTCACGGGCGGCGCCAATCCGAAATCGCTTGAACGGTGCGCGAAGTACGGTGACGGCTGGAACCCGGCTGGCCTCCCGGCCGCTGCCGTCGCGCCGATGAGCCAGCAGCTCAACGCGATGGCGAAGGCGCACGGCCGCGACGTGACCCTGCCCACGTATCTCCGCATCTTCGCGAACCCTTCGCTGCCCGGCGTCCCACCCTGGGATGGCGGCTTCTTTGGCGGCATGTCCTGGCACGGTGGCATCGATGAGATGTCGGCGAAGGTGAAGGAGTGCGTCGATGCGGGCGTGGACCACGTGATCATCGAGACGAACTTCTGGGAACCGAACCCGGACAGCGGCACGTGGGCAAAGCAGGTGGATTGGTTCGCGCCGCTGGTGAAGGTCGCGCACGGTTAAGCCAAATTCCGAGTTTCCGAGAGTTGGTGGTCGTTGGCGGTTTACCCTTCGCGCCAGCCTGGCCGCGGCGCAGCCCCTGCGCGCAGTCCCTCGCGCCCGAGACCAAGGAAGTCCACCGGGTGCGAAGTCCGACCATCGAGCGCCAGGCCGGCCAGGACTTCGCCGAGCACCGGCGCGAACTTGAAGCCGTGGCCCGAGAGCCCGGCCGCGAAGACGACGTTTTCGTGGCGTGGATGGCGGTCGATGATGAAGTGCCCATCCGGCGTCATCGTGTACAGGCAGACCTCGTGACGCCGCACCTCCGCCCCGAGCGTGGGAAGATGCGTCGCGCGGAACGCCTCGACCGGCGCGAGGTCCTCGGGCCGCTGAACACGGTCGACGGTCAGCGGATTCGCGACGCGCTCGCCGCCAGAGTGCTCGGCCACCTTCATGCTCTCGCCATCGAGTGACGGGGACCCGTAGAAGCTGCCCCAATCCGTGTCGTAGATGAAAACGGGGGCGACCGTGGCGGTTTCGGCGACGGGCCCCAGCCAGAAGACCGGCTTCCGCAGCACATGGAGCGCCAACCCGAGGTCCGCGAGCAGTTCCGCCGCCCACGCCCCTCCGGTCACGACAAGGCGGTCGGCACTTACCGTCTCGTCGCCTGAGGACGTCCTCAGCTTCACCTCAATCCGTGTGCCTTCGGGTGACCAGCGTGCCACTTCGACGCCGGTGCGGAGTTCAGCCCCCGCGCGCACCGCCGCCGCCACCTGGGCGCGGACGCAGCGCTCGACCAGCAGGTAGCCCGCCCGCGCCTCGAAGATGGAGGCGTCGCCTGGTCCGGGGCGGAAGAGCGGGAAGCGGCGCTGGACGTCGTCCGCCTCCAGTTCCTCGATCGCGAGGTCGTGCTCACGCGCGCTGGTACGAATGCTCCTCAGAAAACCGCCATCGCGCCTTCCGACTTCGAGCAATCCGGTCTCAACGTACAAGCGCTCGCCGGACTCGCGCTCCAGTTCGGCCCACAGTTCGTAGGCGCGGCGCAGGAGCGGCACGTAGTCCGGGTGCTCCGCGTAGGCGAGCCGGATGATGCGCGTCTCGCCGTGCGAGCTGCCGCGGTCGTGGCCCGGCTCGAAGCGGTCGACCGCAAGGACACGCGCTCCGCGTTTCGCGAGCCGATACGCCGCCGCGCTCCCGACGGCGCCACAGCCGGCGACGATCACGTCGTAATGTCCGGTCGCGGGCAGCTCAGGTTCCGGCTTCGGCTCGATGTCGTAGCACTTCGGGCAGACGCCGATGAACTGCGTGCCACAGCGGGGACAGGTCCTCATGCGCGCCATTCTCCCGCATCCGTGTACTTATGGCCCCGCGCCGCCAGTTATCGGCCGGCGTCGAGTTGGCTCGGAACTCGGCACTGGCAACTCGGAACTTCATGCTCAGTCGAACCAGCGACGTTCGCCCGGCGCGAGCTCGACCTCGAACGCCTGGCCGTGGGCCTCGATTGCGATCGTGCGCGGCCGGTCAAGATCGTTCCCCACCTGGAGGCGGCCGCTCACGGGACGCTGGAAGAGGCCCGCGTAGGTCACGCTTGCGGCGTCGCCCACCACCCTGGGACCCTTGC
>JAYUAG010000540.1:0-2934 GCA_043741475.1 Thermoflexaceae bacterium
GATCTACGGCCATGTGGCCGACGAAAGCTCCGGGAACAATTTCGCCCGCGCCCACTACGAACAGCACATGGCGATCAGCGGCACGATCCAGGTCGACGACGATGCGCCTTTCGAGGTCAAGGGTCACGGCCTGCGCGACCATTCCTGGGGGCCGCGCTACTGGCAGTCCACGCCCTCCTACCGCTGGATCACCGGCAACTACGGCGACGACCTCGGCATGGTCATCTCCGTCGTCGGCGACCATTCTGGCGGCGTCTTCCACAAGGGCGACGAGATCATCCAGATCAAAGGCGTGGAATTGGACACGACGTACGAAGGCGACACCAACTACCACTCGGCCCTGAAGGCGACGGTCACGCTCGCGAACGGCGATGTGCACACGGTCGAGGGCAAGGTGAAGGGCTTCATCCCGCTGCGCAACCGGCGGGCGGGCATGTTCACGCATATCGGCGAGGGGATGACGGAATACACGCTCGATGGTGAGCGTGTCGGCTACGGCCTCAGCGAATACCTCGACCAGGCGGAATAAGCCTGGGCGGAGGCGGTCGAAGTTGGACGCGCCGGCGATTGACGTAACCGGCGGTCCGTGAACAATGCCGACCATGGTAAGCGAAGAAATGGTGATCGCGGCCGTGCGGCAGGCGTTGGCGGACGATGCCGTCGATGTCATGAACGCGAGACAACTCGCGGGCGGCGCCATGCACGAGTGGTGGCAGGCCGATGCGACCACATCGCCCGCCACCCCACTCGTGGTCAGGCTTGCGCCTCCAGCTCGCCCTGATGCCCAAAAGGCACGAAACGAGTTCGCTGTGCTCAACGTCATGTCAGCCCGTGGCGTGCGTGTGGCTCACCCTGTTTATGTTGGCGAGAACGACGCCGGCCAGACATTCATGGTGTCGGAGCGCATCGAAGGCGAAACCAATCCGCGGCAGCTGTTGACAGCGCCCCAATACGAGACGACGCGAGCGAACATTGTCGGCGAACTCGCCCACGACCTGGCGATCATCCACACGGTGGCGCCCGGCGATGTCGACGCGCCCCTGCGTATTCCCGCCGAAAGCGAAGACGCACTGGTGTTCGAACTTGATCGACAGGAGGAGGAGTACTGGCGGGTCCGCATCAATCCGCATCCCCTCATCGAGTGGGCGTTCCGGTGGATTCGACGCACCGCAGCCGGCCTGCCCTCGCGCTCGCGGCCGCTCCATGTGGTCCATGGAGATCTGCGCACCGGAAACATCATGTACAACGCCCAGGGACTTGCCGCCATCCTCGACTGGGAGGGCTGCCACGTTGGCGAGCCCGAAGAAGACCTCTCCTGGTATTGCACAAAGGTCTGGCGATTCAACCGCCGTGACCTCCACGCAGGCGGCGTCGCCGACCGGGAGACCTGGCTCCAGGCTTACGAGAGGTACGCCGGGTACGGCGTCGACCGCGAGCGCATGAAGCTCTGGGAGGTGCTGCAGAACATCCGCTGGGCCGTTATCTGCATGATGCAGGCAAATCAATACATCTCCGGCCTGATGCCCGACTCCCACGAGCACGCCGCCATCGGCCGGCGCGCGGCCGATAGTGAGCTTGAGGCAATGCGCCTCATCGGAGTGGCATAGTCATGCAAGACCGCGCGACCGCGCTCGAACTGCTCGACGGCATCGGCCGCTTTCTGAAAACACAATCCGAGCGTCAACAGGACCGCTGGTTGCGGTTCCAGCTGCTCGTTGCTTCCAACTCCCTCGGGATTATCCGGCGCGAACTCGAGATGGAAGAGGGCTTCCTGCGCGAGGAGTGGGCGGCGCTAGACCTGCTCGTCGCGGAGCAGCCAGTCCCGGACACTTTCAGGAAACTGCAAGCCGGTATGCGCGTCCGCCAGGAAGATCTATGTGCCCGCATTCGCGAGGGGCAATTCGATGACCGCGAGCGAGAGGACGAGCTCGTACGCTTCCTCGTGATGGAGGTCGTCAACCGCGTCAAGATAGCGGCGCCAGCCGAGGTGTAGGCGGCGCGAGGCGAACGTCGAGCCACCGGCGCGTGTTCCCGGGTCACGGACTCACCGCGTCACGTCAGCGGGGCGCCTATTCGCCATTTAGCCGCCAGTCAACATCTTGAGCGCGTACTCCATGTTGCTCTTCATGGAAAGTGCGGTCTCTTCCCAAAGGGGGTCGTGGCGCTTTCCCCGGCGGTGCAGCATCAGGTTAAAGCCCGTAATGATTGCGAACTTGTAGACGGCGAGCGCCTTGAACCAGCGGATGTTGCCGGCGTCGGCGCCCCAGGCCTCGCGGTACATCGTCTCCAGCTCATCGGCCGTGGGCATGAGCCCTGTTACCACGCGGTTCACCCACGCTTCTTCGTCGTTGAAGGCGCAGATCCAGCCCACGTCGTTGAGCGTGGCGCCGATGCCGCAGAGCTCCCAGTCGATGAGCGCGAGGAGCTTGCCGTCCCACGAAGACATCATGTTCCCGTACTGATAGTCGCCGTGATAGATGCCGATGTGGCTGTCCGCGGGGATATTGTCGAGGAGCAACTGGCGGACATGAGGCTGGAGCGCGAGGAGATGCTGGTCCGCGGCCCGATCGTAGAAGCGGTCCCAGCGGGTGACGTCGAACTCGAATCCCCAGAAGTCGCCGAGGTAGGCGCATTTCGCCTTGTCGACCCGGTGAACACCGGCGAGTGCGGTCATCGCCTGGCGCGCGAATTCGTGCCGCGTGCTCTCGGACAGCTTCTCGATCCACTCGCCCCGGAAAACGTCGCCCTCGAGTCGCTCGACCACAAAGTATGGCCGCCCGAACCACTCAGGGTCCGCGCCGGACCAGCGCACGGAGCAGTGGGGCACATCCGTCCCATCGAGAGCGTCGAGGATGCTCACCTGGCGGAGGACATCGGCGGTGCCTTCGAGCTTCACGTCGGGCGGCGGCAGGCGCATCCAGTAGCGCAGGAGCT
>JAYUAG010000541.1:0-2922 GCA_043741475.1 Thermoflexaceae bacterium
CGGGCAGGGCGCCGTTTGAGACGATACCGGTGAGTTTGATCTCGTACTCGATCGAACCGTCCTGGTAGAAGTACCAGAAGAATCCGTATTCGTAGTTGCCCACGGTCGCGATGGAACTCAGCACCAGGCGGCGCGAGCGGCGCACTTCCGTCCCGCCCTCACGGTCGACGTGCTTCCAGAGGATGCCGTAGTCCTCTTCGTGCAGGCAGATGGCGTTCGGAATGCGTAGCGGTTCACCCGCGCCATCGCAGATGATCCCATCAAAGTAGCGGATTTCGCCGAGGCAATCGCAGCCCAGTTCGAGTGAATTCGTGCACATCCCGAGGCCGTATTCGCCGGCATCGAAGGCGTTCTTGCGATTGTGCATCGGGTGGGGGTCGCCATAGGGCACGACCATCTCCGAGAGCGAGGCGCGGCTGAGAATGGAACGAACGCGTCCACCGTCTTCATAGCCAACGGTGTGGAGCACCAGGCCTTCGCGATGGGTGAATCCGAAGCGGACATGCCACTTCTGCCAGCGGATCGAATGCCCGTCGATCTCGAAGCTGGGACCATCGGGCTGGACGATGTCGAGCGTCTTCGGCGCGGCCCGCAGCGTGACCGCGCCGGCCCTGTAGTTCGCATCCTCGGGCGGGAGGGGCACGAGGCCGTGGTCCTCCACCCTGACCACCTTCATGTTGTTAAGGTCGACCACGGCGATGACGCCGTCGATCGGGCGGGCGTAGGCGTTGTCGCCCGGCGCCCGCCGCACCCAGGAAAGGGCGCGCGTCAGCCGCAGCGTGCTGTCCTCGGGGAAGCTGAAATTCCCGTTCGGCCACTCGTCGATGGAGACGAGCGACATGTCCGTGACGCCCCGCTTGGCGAGGGCGGCGATGTAGTCCGGGTTCCGCTTGATTGTCCTGTCGGTTTCGGAGAACTCCGCCAACGTCATTCCGGGCTGGACACCAGGGATGTGCTTCCATGAGAGGAGCATCTCACGGTCAATCGAGACGACTGCCTCGAAGACGTTGCCCGTATCCCGGTCGAGGAGCGTGAGGAAAGCTGAACGCGGCGGATTCGTGCCCGCGCGAAAGCTCGAGGCCACCACCTTCGTGGGTTCGTGAAGCGCTATCGAACAGATGACCGTCCGCGGCCCCAGTTCCCGCTCCGAACGGAGGATGCGCACGGCGGCGCGGATCTCGGCTTCGTTCAGTGGCTCCAGGGGGTGGCTGGCGGCGACGGTGGCGGGTACGGGGCGATCGACGACCTGGGTCATGGCGGGACTCCGGCTTCGGGTTTGGCAGAGTGTACGCCTTCGGGTCGGCGGTGTGGCAGTACTGACGGCCGCGGGCTTGCGGCTTGGCCGGGATGGTCTCTGGTCTTCATGAGCCGGTTTGCGGAGAGCACCGGGAGGAGCAGCGATCAGCGCCCGGCCACGCGCCTCGCACCACCCGTGAGCGGCGTCCCAGCATCCGGCTCTCCCAGCGGGCTTGCGCGCGCTGGCTACGCGGAATGGCTCGGGCGCTTCCAGCCACGGCTGGCGGTGGGCCTGCTGCTCGCCGCGCTGCTCGCCTGGGGTGTGCTGCTCATCCTCGATGCGACCGGCGTGCGCGCGATGTCCGGCGGAGAGACGGTCGTGGTCGCGCTGCGCCTCGTCGTGCCGCTGCTCATCCTGCGCTTCTGGGTGGCCGGTGGCATCATCGCCATGCTGCTCGATGGCGCGGACGTGATCATCACGGACGCGCTCGATATCGGCGGTTTCGGCACGCACTACGCCGAGCTCGACAAGGTGCTCGATTGTTACTACCTCTCGCTCGAACTCCTCATCGCTCTCGGCTGGCGGAACGCCTGGGTGCGGCTGCCGGCCGTTCTGCTCTTCGCCTACCGGGTCATTGGCGTTGTCCTCTTCGAGACGACGCAGGCGCGGGTCTTCCTTTTCATCTTTCCGAACATGTTCGAAAACTGGTGGCTCTACGCTGCGATCGTGATGAAGTGGTTCCCACGGGCGATACCGCACAATGTGCGCACATTGGCCATCCCGATGGTGGCGCTGCTCGTGCCGAAGATGGCGCAGGAATACCTGCTGCATTTCGCCGAAGCGAAGCCCTACGAGTGGTTGCAGAACCACGTGCTGGAACGGATCGGCATCAAGTTCTAAGCCACGGGGGGACGCAGAACAGGGTAGCTGAAGCCCAGCATTCCACCCTCATCCCCCAACCCCCTCTCCCACAGCGGCGGGCGAGGGGGAGTGGCAGTTGGATCAATGCAGGTATGGTTCGTCGCGGTCCAGGCCACGGGGCAGGCGCGCCGCTCAGCGCGTCACGCGCCGCGCTTCCAGATAGTTCATCGTCTGACGGTAGGCGCTCTCCTCGATGTGTCCGGCGGCCATCAAGTAGGTCGCGATCTGGTCGAGCGTGAGGATGCTCACGAGGTTGATGCCCGCGGCCTTGAGCGCCTCGCGCCCGCCCTCTTGCCGGTCGATGAGCGTGACCGCATCGCGCACCACGAGCCCGGCCTCGGCGAGTGTGGCCGCCGTCTGGAGGATGCTGCCTCCACCGGTGATGAGATCGTCGATCACGAGGCAGGTCTGGCCGCGGACGAAGAGCCCTTCGATCACGTCCGCCTTGGCAGCCGCCGGGGGATGGATGTAGATCATCGGCGTCTTCACCGTGAGCGAGAACGCCGTGGCCACGTGGAGGCCACCGAAGGGCACGCCTGCGACCAGCGTGAACGGCTGAATGTGCGGGTGGCGCATCGACATGAGCGTCGCCAGCTCGTCGCGGATGATGCGGGCGCAACGGCCCAGTGCCCGCGGGTTGCTGATGAGGCGACGGAGATTGACGTAGATGGGGGAATGGACGGCCGTCCGGCCGATCGTGTAGTCGCCAAAGTCAATGGCGTTGAGTTTCCAGAGCTCTTCCGCGAGCCACAGGTTACCGGCGG
>JAYUAG010000542.1:0-6887 GCA_043741475.1 Thermoflexaceae bacterium
ACGCTCGTGCTGACCGGACGGCGGCGGAGCGAGGTGATCAACCTCAAGGCCGAGAACGTCTACGTCGACGGAGAGATCGCCTACTACGTCTACCGGGGCAAGGGCGGGAAGACTGGCCGACGTGAGCTGCCACGGCCCGCGTACGAGGCGATCGTCGCGACGCTTGGGGACGCCGGGACGACGCTGCCAGCGATGCGCCCGGAGGAATCGCTCTGGCAGGCAGGCGCGGGCGGACGAGGCGTGACCAGCGCGACCTTCTACGGTCGCTTCCGCCGCTACCTCGCACTGGCCGGGCTCGCTCCGACGGGAGTCCACGTGCTCCGCCACACGGCGGCGAAGCTGCGTCGGGATGCGGGGGAGAGCATCGAGTCGGTGAGTCAGTTCCTCGACCACTCGTCGCTGGCGGTGACGACGGTCTACCTGCGGCGTCTTGAAGGACAGATGGACGAGGGCTGGGGACGGGTGGCCGACGCCATCGGGGTGTAGAATGGCGGAGACCGCTGAGGATTCGACCCGAACCTCCTCGTGCTAATGGTGCCATCCTGGACCGTTGGCTGACGTTCACGGAGCGGGTTGTAGAAGGATGTCAGACGACGTTCCGCGGCGCCCAGGCACGCCGGGACTGGTGGATGCAACCCGCTGGCTTACGCGCGCGGTTCGGATAAGCGCGCCGCGCTGTGCACGAAGCAGGTCAATCGAGGATGTATATCTCGACCGTCCGCACGCCCCACCAGGCGCCATCGCCCTCCTCGAACCCCAGGTCGATCCTTTTGCCCTTGATCAGGCCGCCCGTGTCGGCGGCGATGCATTCGCCGTAGCCCGGGACGAAGAACCGCGTGCCGCGGGGGATCACGGACCAGTCCGTTGCGCAGAGGCCGTGGTGCAGCTTCAGGCCGGAGGCGGTCGTGCCGTAGTTCGGGTCGTCCCGCGCCCAGGCGCCGTGGCTGGCGTCATACCACGTCGCCAGCACCGTCATAGCACGCAAATAAGGCCCGGAATATGCGGGCGATGACGCCGCTGCGGGCGCAGCCGGCCGGCCCGGAGGCGCCTTCGTCCCGATCACCCGCTTTGTGTGGACCGGAGCGACGACTACCTCGTCCGCGGCCGGTTCGCGAGAGATGAGCTGGCCGCCGTGGTAGGTGGCGGTGTAGTGCAGTCTCCTCACACCAGCACTGCCCTGGACGGTTTTCACGCTGCCCGCGGCCGCGGTCGGGTCGAACTCGTCGACGAAGAGCGGCGGCATCGGCACGTCTTCGCTCTCGTCCACCACCTGGTGAGTGTTGATGACGACCCCGAGGTTGACCGAAATCGGCGTGTTGGGGTTGGGGAAGAGGTAGTCCAAAGCTCCAAGCCGGAGGCCGAGGACGCGCACGACATCGCCGACGGTCTGGGCGAGCGTGTAGAGCACATGCTCTTTGCCATCGAGCGTGACCCGCACGGTGCGCGCCTTGGCCAGCCGGATAACCGTGCCCGCGGACACGGGCGCATCGAGGGACGGGCTCACGAGGTCACCTTCCCGCACGGTCACGCCCACATCAGCGAGAAGGTCCTGGACGTTGGTCGCGGCGGAGATCGTCTCCATCCGCGATCCGTCGAGATAGACCGTCACCGGCCGCGCGCGCTGCACGGTGACCGTGACCGGCCGGGCGCTATCGGTGGCGCTCGATGATGGCAGCGTGCGCGATGCGAAGAGGGGCATCTGCAGGGGCCCGCGGGGCGTGGAAAGCTGGCCATTGAGGACGACCCGGTCGCCGGGCCGAAGTTCGATGCCGGCCGCGGCCAGCGCACCCGTAATCGTCGTCGCCTGGGTGCGCACCGAAAGTGCACGGCCGTCAGCCTCAACCGTGACCGGGTGGGCGCGTTCGACGGCGAGGCTGCGGGCGTTGCCCCCGGCCCCCGTAACCACGCGGTCGCCGGGGGCAAGGGAGACGGCAGCGGCCGAGAGGGCGTCATTTTTGGGGCGGAACGTAGCGCCGACGCGGACTGCGGCGCCATCCTGGAGGACGGTAACCTCGTGGCGCGGGAAGGCACGGAAGCCGACGACAGCCAGCACGATGACCACGACCAGCGTGGCCACGTGGTGCCGACCTCGAACGTGGCGGGGGTGCAGGAGGTCGGACCGGATGGAATGCTGTCCTGGGGCGACCGGCCTGGCCCGCAAGCGGGACGGACGGATTGCCTGGGCCAACGTCACTCCTCGGTACGCATTTTGCGCCCCCGCTGGCGGCGGGGTTCAAGGGCGGAAGCTTACAAGGCCGTGCACCTGCCGTCGTCCTGGTCTCGAGGCTTGCGACCTGTCACTCAGCTCAGATCCGGTTGTTCTGCGGCACCCGCAGGCATCCACTTATGGCTGCTTCCTTCCGGACCTGACCAGGTTCATGGCGCTACGCCGCGCAGGACCAGATCGTCGGCGCTGATTGACAGGGGCAGTCTCCCAAGAACCAACCCTCGGGCAGGGATTCAACCCCGCTATAGCGGATTGCGGGTTCAGGGCACCGCTAGCTCCCCGTCTAGCACGACCGCGAACACCGTACGCGAACGGGCGTTCGCCGGTCAACCCTCCTTGCGGGCGCCTATTACGGGTTGGCTTAGGCAATGCGCAGCGCTACCAGCAGCGCGTTGGCATTCACCCGCTGGCCGGCAACCACCGGGACGGATTCGACGGTGCCTGCCGCGGGCGACCGCAGCTCGTTGTTCATCTTCATCGACTCGATGACAAGAAGGACTTCGCCCGCGCCCACTGTGGCGCCCGGTTCACACCGGACTTCCACGATCGAGCCCGTCATCGGCGCGGTGATACGGACGATTCCCGTGGCGTTGGCGGCGCCAGCACGTACGCGGCCACCAGGCCGCCACGGTGCGACATCGCAGTGGAAGGTGTGCCGTCCGATGGTGACGGTCGCTCCACCGCGCCTCCGTTCGAGGTAAAGCTCCGTGGGGCGGTTGTCCATCATCAGAAGATAGAGGTCCGATTGGCCCACACGCTCGAGTTCGCAGACGAGCCACTGGCCCGAGCCATTGCGGCAGACCTCGATGCGGCCATCGTTCGTCCGCACCTCGTAACTCGTCTCTTCCTCCACCAGTTCACCGAGGCGGACGGAGTACTTTCCGTTCATCGCCGTGCTCCCGGCGCGCCGAGCGCGCCCATACGTTCCCGCCAGGCGGAGCCGTTGCGCCGGTGACCGTTGGTTGTGGCGCCGGCGAGGTTCCGCTCCGGTGCGTCGCTGGAGGTCACGAGCAGGAGCGAGGCAATCTCCGCCGCCAGCTTCTGCTCGACGAGCGGCTCAGCTGCCGAGACCTGATGGCGGTCAAGGAAGCCCGTGTCCACATCGCCACGCCGAAAATCGGCGTTATCGAGAATCTCCCGCAGGAAGGGAATGTTCGTCGCAACGCCGACCACCCGGAACTCGGCCAGGGCGCGCTTCATCCGCGAGAGGGCGCCTTCGCGCGTGCGGCCCCAGGCCGTGACCTTCGCCAGCAGCGAATCGTAGTAGGGGGTGACTTCCATGCCGTCGTAAAGGGCGCTCTCCACCCGGATGCCGGGGCCCGCCGGTTCGCGCGCGAAAACGATCCGGCCCACCGATGGGAGGAAGCCGTTGAACGGGTCCTCCGCCACGATCCGGCACTCGATTGCGTGGCCGCGCGTGAGGAGGTCGTGTTCGTCGTACGGGAGTTCTTCGCCCGCGGCGACGAGGATCTGGTCCTTCACGAGGTCCGTGCCGGTCACGATCTCGGTCACCGGATGCTCCACCTGCAAGCGAGTGTTCATCTCGAGGAAGAAGTACTCGCCCGATTCCGTGAGCAGGAATTCGACCGTACCGACGTTATGGTAATTCGCGGCCCGCGAGATGCGCACCGCGGCGCGAACCAGGCTGCGCCGCAGCTCCTGGCTGACGGCGATGCTGGGGCACTCCTCGATGAGCTTCTGGTGGCGCCGCTGGATGGAACACTCGCGTTCGCCGAGGGGGACGATGTTGCCGTGTTTGTCCGCGATTATCTGGACTTCGATATGGCGCACCGGGCTCAGGTGCTTCTCGATGTAAATCGTCGGGTTGCCAAATGCCGCCTGCGCTTCATACATGGCCCGCTCGGCCGCGGGCTTGAACTCATCCGCACTGTTGACGATGCGGATGCCGCGCCCTCCGCCGCCGGCCGCGGCCTTGACCATCACGGGGAAGCCGATGCCCGCCGCCACAGCGACCGCCTCGTCGAGCGAGGTCACCTCCGGCGAGCCAGGGATGACCGGCAGGCCCGCCGCGACCGCCATCGCGCGGGCGGCGATCTTGTCCCCCAGGCTGCGCATTGATTGCGGGGAAGGCCCGATGAACGTCAGCCCCGCCTCCTCCACCGCTTCGGCGAAGTCGGCGTTCTCCGCCAGGAACCCGTAGCCGGGATGGATCGCATCCGCGCCACAGGCCTTCGCCACCGCGATGATCTTCGCGCCATCGAGATAGCTCTCGCGCGCGTTCGCAGGGCCGATCAGGTGCGCTTCGTCCGCGTAGCGGACGTGCTGCGAGAGCCGGTCCACCTCTGAATACACGGCGACCGAGGGGATCTCCAGGTCGCGCAGGGCGCGCACGATGCGCAGGGCGATCTCACCGCGGTTGGCCACGAGCACTTTGGTGAACACACGCCTGCCCCTGGGGTGAAGGTAGGCCGCTACTCTACACGCCACCGCCATAGCGGCGCAGCGGCCGGGAGCGAGATACCGCGGCGCTTCCATCGGCGGTAAGGTGGGTCCGCCATGGATGACCATACGCTGCGCGTACTCGAGTTCGAAAAAGTGCTGGCCCTGCTCGCAGCGGAGTGTGCCTTCAGCGTCGGCCGCGAACGCGCGCTCGCCATTCGCCCGGAGACCACCTTCGCCGGGGCCGCGGCCCTCCAGGCCGAAACGGCGGAGATGCGGACGCTCGACCAGATGGGCATTGACCTTCCCTTTGCCGGGGCGCGCGACATCCGGCCGCACATCCACTCGGCCGCCATCGGCCAGGCGCTCGACCCATCCGACCTCGTGGACGCAGCCGGTACGGTCCGCACGGCGTGGCGGCTGAAGCACGTGGTCGAGCGTTTCCGCGCGCGGACGCCGCGGCTGGGCACGATCGCCGATGGCATCTGCGACTTCCGCCGCTATTGCGACGCCGTCGATGAAGCGATCACGGCTCGCGGCGAGGTGGCGGACGCCGCGAGCGAGCAATTGGCGAGCGTCCGGCGTGACCTGCGCGTCGCCCAGGATCGCCTGGAGCGGAGCGCCCAGAGCGCCCTCGCGGACGCCATTCGCCGGGGCATCGTGCAGGACGCACTGCTGACCGAACGCAACGGGCGCAAGGTCATCCCGATCAAAGCCGACTACAAGGGTGCGATCCGGGGGATCGTGCATGACGTCTCCTCCAGCGGCGCGACCGTGTTCATCGAGCCCATAGGCGTCGTGGACGCCGGCAACGCTGTGCGCGAACTGCAGCTGGCGGAGGATCGCGAAGTCCGGAAGGTGCTCCAGCGGCTGTCCGCCCTTCTCGGCGAACGCGAGCACGAGGCCCTGGCCACGGTCGAGGCACTGGCGGACTTCGACGTGCTCACGGCAAAAGTGAGGCTGGCGAAAAAGACGCGGTCGCAGCTGCCGCCGCCGGGCGAGGTTGAAACCTGGCTCAAGCCTTCGGGAGCGACGGTGATCGTGCGCGGGCGGCACCCGCTCCTGCGCGGTGAGGTCGTACCAACGGACATGGCCGTGGGCGGCGACTATGCCGGGGTGCTCATCACCGGCCCGAACACGGGCGGCAAAACGGTGGCCCTGAAGACCATCGGCCTCCTCACGCTCATGGCGCAGGCGGGGCTGCCGGTCCCCTGTGACGAAGGCAGCCAGCTCGTCGTGTTCGAACGGATCTACGCGGACATCGGCGACGAGCAATCGATCGAGCAGTCGCTATCGACCTTCTCATCGCATATGCGCAACGTGAAGGGCATCCTCGAACGGGCAGCGCCGGGGACGCTGGTGCTGCTCGACGAGCTGGGCGCGGGCACGGACCCGACCGAGGGCTCAGCCCTGGCGCGGGCGATCCTGGAAGAACTTCTGGAGGCCGGCTGTACGCTCGTCGCCACCACGCACCACGGCGAGCTGAAGGCGTTCGCCCACAACGACCCCCGCCTGCGGAACGCGTCGGTCGAATTTGACGTGGAGACGCTGAGCCCGACCTACCACCTCACGGTCGGCCTGCCCGGCCAGTCGAACGCGATCGCGATTGCCCGGCGTCTCGGCCTCAACGAGGACGTCCTTCAGCGGGCCCAAGCCCAGCTTTCACCCGAGCATTTTGAAATGGAGACCTTGCTGGCGGAGATCCGCGAAGAGCGCCACGCCGCCGCCGAGGCCCGGCGCCGGGAAGACCTCGCCCACCAGGAGAGCGAGGAGCTACGCCGCGCTCTTGCCGAGCGTCGCGAGAAGATAGAAGAAGAACGGACGGCCATCCTCGAAGGCGCCCGGCGGGAGGCCGAAGACGATGTCTCGGGCGTCCGCCGCGAAGTCGAGGCGATGCGTCGCAAGGGGGCAGAGCGGCGCGACCTCTCCGTCCAGTCGGCCGACGACACGCTGAAAGCGCTCGACGCCCGCCTGGCGGGGATGAAACAACGCGCACGGCCAGCACGCGATGTGGCGGCGACCGCAGCGGTCGTGCGCGACCTCCAACCGGGCGACCGCATCCACGTGCGGGACATCCCCCAGGAGGGCGAGGCACTCAGCGGCATCGGCGAAGACGGCCGCGTAGATGTCCAGTTCGGGTCGATTCGGATGAAGGTGAGCGTCGACCGGATAGACCGCGCAGAGCCGAAGGCAGGGCCTGACCGGGTGCACGTTTCCGCTATCCGGCCGAACGTGCCGGTGGAAATCGACCTGCGCGGTC
>JAYUAG010000543.1:0-2919 GCA_043741475.1 Thermoflexaceae bacterium
CCTCGACCCGAAAGATCAGGCGGCCCTCCTCGTGCGGCTCAAGGCACTCGGTATCGACGCAAAGGACGTCAGGGTCACTTCTCCCGGTTTCGGAGGGCCCACGCTGATTTCGGTCGAGCTGCCGATCGCGAGTCTCGGCGCGCGCGGTTTCGAAGTCGTCGACGCTATCGAGAAGACGGTAGGCCGCATCTCCAACCGCGGGGTTCAGTTCTCACATTCCCAGTGCGAGACCGTCGTCGGCGAGGCCCATAAGGGGGCGATCGCAGACGCGAAGGCCAGGGCGCAGGCGATCGCCGAGGCGACAGGCCTCAAGGTGGGCAGCCTGCGCGGCATCAGCGAGTCCGCGCTCGTGAACCCGTACGGTCCGCCCCTTGTGGACCCGTGTTCGGAAGACCTGGCGACCTTCTACGCCTACAACGGTGTGGCGAGGCTGAAAGGATTCGACGCCGAACCGGAGTTCGATGCGGACATCGCACTCGCCGTCAGCTTCGCGCTCAATTGATACGCGTGATGCGCACGCTGTGCCCAGAACCGGGCATCAGGGGACCAGTGGCGCGACCTCGGCCATGAAGCGGCGCATCGAGGCGAGGAGCTGGTCGAGGTTACTGCTGCCCAGGAAGTTCACCTGGAAGGCGTCGACGCCCCCATCCCGGTAACGTCGAAGGTCATCGGCAACCTGTGACGGCGTGCCTGACCCCGCCACGCGGTCGGGCGCCGTCCCGTCGTTGAAGCCGACCCGCACGCTCATTCGGATGACGGGCATGTCTGCGCGCCCGGCGCGGTCGCAGGCCGCCCGCAGTTTGCCGCGCCGCGTGGCCAGCTCGTCCAGCGGCATCTGCATCGGTTGCCAGCTGTGACCGAAGCGTGCCGCGCGCCGCAACGCCGCGGCGCTTGAGCCGCCGACCCAGATCGGCACGCCGCCCGCATTCACCGGTTTCGGCCTCACCTGCATTGCTTCGACGTTCCAGTAGACGCCGGCGAACGAGACCGGGTCCGCGCCCCAGCAAGCCTGCCATACTCGCAACGACTCGTCCGTGCGTGCGCCTCGCTCCGTGAAGAGCACGCCCAGCGCCCGAAACTCGGGCTCGTTCCAGCCCGTGCCGACGCCGGCGAATGCTCGGCCGCCGGACACCTGGTCGAGTGTGGCAAAGGCCTTTGCTGTAGCCAGCGGGTTGCGGTAGGGCACGATCAGCACCGAGGTGCCCACGCCGATGCGGCTGGTCCGGGCGGCCACGAAAGCGAGCGTCACGAACGGGTCGAACGTATTCGCCCACGGGGCCGACCGGGGCGAGCTGTCGACAACGATGTGGTCGTTGACCACGACCGCGTCGAAGCCGAGCTCCTCCGCCAGCGCCGCCGTTTGCGCGATCGCGTCAACATTCGCCTCGAAGCCGATGTAGTCCGCTGCCGGCAGCCTGCAGGAAAACGCGACCATGCCTTCCCTCGCGCCAGCGGCTCTCGGCTCCGTGGCCACGGGAGTGTGTGGCTGGACGGGCGACCTGTCGACCCCTGTTCAGCGCGCGGGCGCGGCCTTGAAGAATGCCCACGCGGCCTCGCTGGCGTCGAGTGCCTGGCTGGGCAGGCCCTGGAGTGCCGGCGCCAGCGAGACGCTCCCCGGCCACGGGTGGTCGGCGCCGGCGATGACGGTGTACGTCGCTATCACGGTGTCGCGACAGCCTTTCCAGGTCGTCGAGCTAAGGGCGCCGGTGGTGATCGGCGTCCCGGCCGGGGCGCACTTCATCGCGGCCGTCCCAGATGTCCAGCGAACGCGACATCGAAACAAAATCGATGCCCGCAATCGAACGTGGCCCGCGGCAGCCCGGCTCTACCCCGGGCGGATGTTCTGATTGAGGTGGAAGATATTAGCCGGGTCGTAGACCGATTTCACCTGGCGCAGCCGGGCGTAGTTCGGGCCGTAGGCGTCGGCAGCAGGGTCTTCCCCTTCGTCCTCACCGAGGTAGTTCACATAACGGTCAGTCCCCATCGCGGGCTCCAGGGCGGCGTACGAAGCGCGTGCCCAGGCGATGTTCGCTGCGGACTCCGCCGAGTCCGTCCACTGGGAAACAACGAGGTAGTTGAACCCATCCGTTCGATGGGGGAACGCCGTGGCGCTGGGCGCAACACGGCTGGCTGCCCCGTGGAAGTGTTCGAGCAGCACGGCGCTCATTGGCGACGGGCAGACGGTGAACTGCTGAACCATGGCATCGATCGCCTCGTCAGTCAGCTCCCGAAGAAAGTTTGACTTCCAGTAGTTGAGGGCCCCCTTGGGAAAACCGGCGTCGAGCATTTCGTTCACCGCCGTATAGGGCATGGGGCCGACGACGTCGAGGAGAGGGTTATCAAGGGCCCTGATCGGGGCGATGTCCGCCTCCGCCTTCGTGGGATCGCCGATGTGGCAGACGGTCAGGGCACAAATCGGGAGGCCGGACCCATCCGGCGCATGTGTCAAACCAAAGAATGCCACCATCTCGTCCGGGATGCCCTCCGTGTAGTCGCGAAAGAACCGGAGAATCTCTGGAGCGCGCTCCACGGCGAATGCGATGATCCCGGCGGTGACGATCGGCCCGACCGGGTGGAGCTGGAATTCGAGCGACGCGGCGACGCCAAAGTTGCCTCCGCCGCCGCGGATTGCCCAGTAGAGGTCGGGATGTGAGTCGGCGCTCGCAGTGACGACCTCGCCCGCGGCTGTTACAAGCTCGGCTGAGAGGAGGTTGTCGACCGAGAGGCCGTACTTGGCCATGAGGTAACCGAGACCGCCGCCGAGGGTGAGCCCGGAGACGCCGGTCGTCGAGATCACGCCGCCGGTCGTGGCCAGCCCGTGCAGCTGGGTCGCCCGGTTGAACTCGGCCCAGGTCACGCCTGCCTGGGCTCGAGCCGTGCGTGCCCGTGAATCGACATGGATCCCCTTCATCATCGACA
>JAYUAG010000544.1:0-2917 GCA_043741475.1 Thermoflexaceae bacterium
AACAGCGGGAGTGCCCCCAAGGGGCCTTGGGGACCCGCCCGCTGTCCGATGACGATCCCCTGGCGTGGTACGTCGCGTGAAGGCTGCGATCACGCGCCCGACAGGTGTTGAACGCGCGATTTCAACCTACACCATCCCGATCGAGGGCCGGGATGAGTGGCTTGCCGCAGCTAGGCGGCTGGCATGAGGGACGGGTACTTGCGTGGCGCACTCTCGCAGTCAGCAACTCGACGCCAGCTAGACGTCCTCGCCGCCTACGTCGCGGCTGGCGGATCAGTCCCCGACGCGGCCGCGCTGGTGGGCATTCGGCCGAATACGGCCAAGCGCCACCTCGCAGACCTGCGTGCGCGGTCGGGTCTCACCACCGAGCAGCTCATCTACGCCGGACGGGCAGCTGGATGGCTGGTCGTGCCGAGCCTGGAGCCTCGCTGAGCGATTGCGACGACGGGGGCTGAGGCCGGTCATCGGAGCACTCATCGAACGCTGACCGGCAACCCGATATCTCAAGCGGCACGGCAGCGGAGCGGGCGTATGCTGCCTGTCCGGCCTTGAGCCCGCGGGAGCGGATGCCACCCCGCCCGAGGACGACGGAGGTAACGTCCATGGCCAGAGCAGAAGTCAGCACCACGATCAAGCGACCCATCGAGGAGGTCTTCGCAGTGCTGAGCGACTTTTCGAACAACCCGAAGTGGGCCTCAGGCAGCGTCGAAGCCCCCAAGAAGACCTCGGACGGGCCGATCGGCGTCGGCACGATGTGGCACAGCGTCGGCAAGTTTCTCGGCCGACGGATCGAGAGCGACACCCAGTACACCGAGTTCGAGGCGAACCGCAAGATCGCCGCGACGAGCAAGTCGGGGCCGTTCCCCCTCGAGTTCACGGCGACGTTCGAGTCGGTTGCCGGCGGCACGCGAGTCAGCCAGGTCATCGAGGCGGAGCCGGGCGGCTTCTTCAAGCTGGCCGAGCCGCTCCTCGTGACTATCGCCAAGCGGCAGTTTCAGAACGATCTCGACAACCTCAAGGACCTGATGGAGGCGCACGCGCTCTAATCGGGCGGCGGCCGATCTAAGTCCTAATGTTGGCGCTCGTGGAGTCGGTCCTGCTTGCCGTTGTCGCCGCTGCGCTCGCAGCAGTCGTGCTTTTTGCGGCATGGGTCCGGTTCGTCCGGGGATCGATCCTGAGGACGATCGCCAGCCTGGCGGTCCGGTTCCCATCCCCCGAGCCCCGCGACGGTGCACCGACCATCGAGGGGTGGCAGACCGTGGCGAGGACGTGCGCTGCGGCTCCGGGCGCGTCGCGTCGCCCGGGTAGCATCGCAGCACGGCGTCGCCCCCTTCGTCGCAAGTGGGCGTGGACCAATGCTGGCGGACGATGGAGAGGGTCGTGACCTCCAGGAAGCCGCCCGCTGCGCCCAACGAAGAGTTCTGGCGCGAGTTTTTCACCCGCGGGGACTCCATCAGGAGCGTCGCCGCCCCCGTCACGAATTGGCTGATCGACGCCGTGGCGGTGCAGCCGGGTGAGACGATCCTCGAGTTGGCGGCCGGCGCCGGCGACGCGGGGTTCGCGATCATCGAGTGGCTGGGTCCGGGCGGTCGGCTGATCTCGAGCGACCTCTCGCCCGCGACGGTTGAGACCGCGCGACGGGCCGCCGCGGAGCGCGCGCTCGACACCATCGAGTTCCGGGTGCTCGACGCGCAGCAAATAGAGATGCCGTCGGAGAGTGTTGATGCCGTCATCTGCCGCTGGGGCTTCATGCTCATGGACGACCCGGCCTCTGCGTTCCGAGAGACCGCCCGGGTCCTGCGTCCCCGAGGCCACCTCGCATTTTCAGTGTGGGGTGACCCGGCGCGGAACCCATGGACCACCATTGATGCCGAGATCTGCGCCCGCCTCGGCTACGCGCCACCGGTAGCCCCAACCGATCCGGGCGGCATGTTCTCGTTGGCCGATCCGGCCCGCCTGCGCGAGATAGTCGAGGAGAGCGGCTTGGCGGTGCGCCGACTGGAGGTGATCCCGGTCGACTGGCCGTACGTCAGCGTGGAGGACTACCTCGCCATCGAGGTCGGACAGACAGGTCCTCGGGCCGAATTCATCCGTGGCCTGTCGGCTGTGAAACAGGCGCAGGCGCCATTGCTCGCCGCGGACCTCCTCGAACCCTTCCGTACCGAAACTGGCTATCTCGTGCCCGGAGAGACACTGAACGTGCTCGCGGACGTGGCCCCGCAGGCGTAGCACCGCAGGGGAATAGACGGCAGCGTCCGCCCAGCCCACGCTCATGAGCGATGGAACGACCCGCGGCAACGACGCTCAACCTTCCCGCGAGCCGCATCGTCCGCACCTCAGGTCAGGCGCCCGGTGCCACGGCGATGTCCAAGTGGCTGCAAGGGCGCGTCACCAGCGTCGCGCCCGTCAGGACCCGCAGCTTCCCCAGAAGCGCGAGCTAATCCTTGAAGCTCTGCACCGTCTGCAGTGTCGTCACCAGTCGACCGGGTAGCCGCTGCACCGAGCACGCCCGCGAATCCAACCGCAGCCGCCACAACGCCCTGTACGGCACGCGGGCCTGGCAGCGGCTCAGCGCGCGAGTTCTTCGGGCATGGCGCGGTCAGCACGGGAACTGGTGCCCTGCCTACCAGCGCGACGCCCATCCCGCCGCCGACCTGACTGTCGATCACGTCGTGCCGCTCGCCGCTGGCGGCGCAGCGCTCGACATCGGCAACTGCGCCGTGCTCTGCCGGTCGTGCAACTCGACGAAGGGTGCGTCGGAGGCCGACCGGGGGGACCCACACGCCGATCCTGCCGCGCCGGAAGACCGCGCCGCGCGGCTGTGTGCACGCGGCCGAGTTTCGCCGTTTTTCCCGCTCGGCCCGGCGCTATCCGCTGCGACCGCGGATGTACTCAGCGGCCGCCTCGGGGTGGAAGT
>JAYUAG010000545.1:0-2905 GCA_043741475.1 Thermoflexaceae bacterium
AACTCTGACCGCCGAAATTCAGCCACCGTTCAGCTCGTCGTCAGGATGATCGGCATCACGGATACTGGACGCGCGGCCCGTCCGCGAAGTGGGAGCCTATGGCACGCATCCTCGTCGTCGAAGATGAACAGCGCCTGGCCGCCGCGATCAAGCGTGGTCTCGAAACCGCCGGGTTCGCCGTCGACATCGCCCTTACAGGCACCGACGGCCAGTGGATGGCCGAACAAAACACCTACGACGTCATCCTTCTCGATATCATGCTCCCCGGAAAAGATGGCTTCGATGTCTGCTTGGCGCTTCGAAGTGGCGGCATCTGGACGCCAATCCTCATGCTTACCGCTCGCGACGGACGCAAGGACGAGGTGCGCTCCCTCGATACCGGCGCCGACGACTACCTCGCCAAGCCCTTCTCCCTGATGGTTCTTACTGCCCGCATCCGCGCGCTCCTGCGCCGGGCGACGCGCGAGCGACCGACCGTACTCGAAGCGGGCGACCTCCGCCTCGACCCGGCCGCCCATCGCTGCAGCCGCGGCGATGCTGAAATCGAACTTACCAGCCGCGAATTCGCCGTCCTCTCTTTCCTCATGCGGAACATGGGCGATGTCGTCTCGAAGGCCGACGTCCTGGAAAACGTCTGGGACTTCGCCTTCGAAGGTGACCCCAACATCGTTGAGGTCTACATCCGCCGTCTCCGCCGCAAGATCGATGAGCCCTTCGGCGCCCGCACGATCGACACGATCCGGGGGGAGGGCTACCGGCTTGCCGCCGACCACGCCTGAACCCGGTCAGCCGCGCCCATTCCTCGGCGTCTTCCGCTCCGTGCGGATGAGGATCACAGCGGCCGCCACGGTCGCCCTTGCCGTCGCTCTCATCGGGGCCGCGTTTAGCGTTGTCCTCCTCCAACGTGAGGCGCTCACCGACAACCTTGACACCACGCTCGACCTCCGCGCCAATGACATCGCCCTTCTCCTTCGCCAGCAGACGCTCCCCGGCGACCTCGTCGCAGGTGACGACGACGCAGGCATCGTCCAGCTACTCGACCGCGATGGCGCCGTCGTCGTCGCCAGTGCAAACGCGAGCGGGTTCCGCCCGATGACGTTGACCCTGCCACCTGTCGGCCATAGCACCCATCGCCAGGCGGCCCTGCCGTTCGAAGGCTCGCCCTTCCGCGTCCTCGCGCGGACTGTGGACACCCCTGGCGGCCCGCGAACGATCGTCGTCGCCGGGACGCTGGGAGACGTCCGCGAATCTCAGGCGGCCCTCCTGAACTCGTTCCGCGCCGGAATTCCGCTCTTCCTCGCGGTGGTCGCCCTCGGCATCTGGTTGCTCGTGGGCCGCGCTCTCGCCCCCGTCGAGCGCATTCGCCGGGAGGTCGCTTCCATCGGCGAGCGTGACCTCTCGCGGCGCGTGCCCGAACCCGGCGGCCAGGACGAGATCGCCCGCCTCGCCCGCACCATGAACGCCATGCTCGACCGCCTCGAAGCGGGCCAGCAGCGCCAGGACCAGTTTGTCGCCGATGCCGCCCACGAACTTCGCAGCCCGCTCGCGAGCATGCGCACTCAGATCGAGGCGCCCGCTCCCGGTCAGCCGCCCGGCGACCTGATCGCCGAGGTCGACCGGCTCCACCATCTCGTCGATGGTCTGCTCACGCTCGCCGCCGCGGACGCCCGCGGCGTCCCCGCCGTGCAGCGCCCCGTGGACCTCGACGACATCGTCCTCGACGAGGTGCGGCGTCTCCCCCGCGGGCGTCCGGTCGCGATCGACGCCACCGGCGTCTCCGCCGCAGCCGTCCGCGCGGACCCGGAGGCACTGCGTCGCGTCGTCCGCAACCTGCTCGACAACGCCGCGCGGCATGCCACCAGCGAGGTCGTTCTCACCCTTTCCGAGGACGCGGGCGCAGTCACTTTCGCGGTCGCCGACGATGGCCCCGGCATCCCGCCGGAGGAGCGAGAGCGCGTCTTCGAGCGGTTCGTGCGCCTCGATGTGCCCCGCTCGCGTGAGCAGGGGGGCGCAGGCCTCGGCCTGGCTATCACCCACACCCTTGTGGAAGCGATGGGAGGGACGGTCGCGGTCGACCCCGGCCACACCGCCGGCGCCCGTTTCGTGGTCCGTCTCCCGGCAGCGAGTGTTTCTATGCCGGCTCGCCCAGCCGCGTCCAGAAAATGAGGTCGATGTCCGGGACGCGGAAGCCGGCCGCGTTGAGGAACCCCGCCGCCTCGCCGCGGTACTGGCTTGAGTGCATGAAGGTGTGCATCAGGACCTCGTCCACGCGATCGCTGAACTCGTGGCCGCGCGAATTGCGGTAGCTGAAGGTCACTTCAGCCGCCGCCTCACCGGGACTGGCCTCGATAGCGGCGAGCCGATCAGCCGCTTCCGCGGCGAGTTCTTGCGTGAGCGTGAGCGATGGTTCACGCCACAGGCCAATCATGGGACGCGGATCGCCCGCGATGCGCCGTAGCCAAACGACTTCCGTCTCAAAAATGTGCTGGCATGCCGCGAGCGCCGCCCGCGGCTCACCCTGTGAACCATCGAGCGTCCCCAGGACCATGCGGTTCGCCCAGGTATCCCAGCGGCAGAGCCGGCGAAGGTGTTGATCCACCTGTGAAGCGTAGCGTGGCGCGGAGCGAACGGCTCGCTGGTTGCTGTCGCGCCGCGTGCAAGTCAGAATCTCGGTCCGTCGCGCACTCGCCGGCAAGGAGATCTCTTGTCTCGAAGCATCCTTATCACAGGTACGAATACAGGCATCGGTCTCGGCGCTGCGGTGGAGCTCGCCCGGCGCGGGGAGCAGGAGATCGCCAGGTCTGGCTGTCAACCGCTGACGCTCTATCGGACGACCGATTCGTGCGGCTCTGCAAGATCCGACACCGCACCGGAACTCTACGTGGGTGCTCCGGTCTTCTGGCCC
>JAYUAG010000546.1:0-2901 GCA_043741475.1 Thermoflexaceae bacterium
CCGTGCTATTGTGATCGTCCGGCTGAAAGAGAGGTACGTTGTCGGCGGGGTAATCGAGCAGACTGAGCCATAAGAATGGGGCTTGAAGGAATCTCCCAATCCCCCAAGCCCCGGCTCCCGGGATACTCCCGGTCAGCAGTCCTTCCAGACTTAGCGCGCTCGGCTAGACAACTACCTCCTTTCAGCCAGCTTTGCCACTGCCCCCGCCCCAATCCGCCGGACATCGTTCAACGAACGGATGTCCCGCCGCAGGAACGCAGGCAGTTCGGCATCTTCCGCAGAACTGATCCCCGGCACCATCTCCGTGATGCGGCGCGTCGTCGTTTCGCGTGGGTCTTCCATGCGTTGCGCCTTGGGCGGGAAGCCCGTCGCGATCACGGTGATCACGACGTCCTCGCCCACCGCCGGGTCCGTCACCTGTCCCCAGATCACGCGCACGTTCGGGTCGACGAGCTCGCTGATCGTCCGCGCCGCCGAATCGAGTTCGCGGATGCTCAGGTGGCCATTGTGCGTGATGCACCAGAGCAGGCTGCGCGCGCCCTCGATCGATTGATCGAGGAGCGGGCTGTTGGTCGCGGCGCGGGCGGCCTCGGCGGCACGGTTCTCGCCGCTCGCCCGCCCGACCGAGAGCAGCGCCGGGCCCGCCTCGTTCATCGTCGTGCGCACGTCGTTGAAGTCGAGGTTGATGTCCCCGGGCTGGCTGATGATCGTCGAGATCGCCTGGATCGCCTGTTGGAGCACGTCGTCGGCCACGGCGAAGGCCTGGTCGACGGTGGTCTCCGGCGGGCAAATCTCGAGCAGCCGCTGGTTGGGGATGACGATGAGCGTATCCACCTTCTCGCGCAGGCGGTTGATGCCTTCTTCCGCGATGCGCATCTTCTGCGCCCCTTCCCAGGCGAAGGGCTTCGTCACGATCCCCACCGTGAGGGCGCCGCAATCCTTCGCCACCTCGGCGATGACGGGCGCCGCCCCCGTGCCCGTGCCGCCGCCCATGCCCGCGCAGACGAACACCATATCCGTCCGCTGGAGCAACTCGAAAAGCTCGTCCTGGCTCTCCTGAGCGGCGCGTTCACCGCGCGCCGGATCCGCCCCGGCGCCGAGGCCGCGCGTCACCTTCTCGCCGATGCGCACCGTGGCCGCGCCGTCGAAGGTCACGAGCGCCTGCGCGTCGGTGTTCACGCCGACGAAGGTCACGCCCGGGATGCGCGCCCGGAGCATGCGTTTGACGGCGTTGCAGCCGCCGCCGCCGACGCCGACCACCTTGATGTCCGGCAGCATTTCCGAGTCGTAGCGAATGGTCACGGCCTTCTCCCTCCGTTGCTGAAAGAACCGGTCGCTTTGCGTGAATTCACTGATCGTCACGCTGTTTCTCCCTCTTCCCCTGGTTGGTCATTGGGGCAACACTGCCCTTCCGATGGCGAAGATGCGGCGGAAGAAGCCTCCCACCGGCATCTCGAAGCCCGCTGGCGCCAGCTCGACGGGCCGTTCGCTGCCCTGGAGTGCGTACTCCACGAGCCCGATAGACGTCGCATACGCGGGCGAACCGATCAGGTCGGTGAGCCCGTTGTAGCCTTGCGGAAAGCCGATGCGCGCCGGGATGCCCAGCTTCGCTTCGGCCAGTTCTGCCAGCCCGCGCAGCTGGCTGCTGCCGCCCGTGAACACCACGCCCGCCCCGATCGTGTCGAAGTAGCCGGCCCGCTTCAGCTCGACCTCGATCATCTCGATGATCTCTTCGGTGCGCGCCTGGAGGATGTCCCGCACGAGCGAGAGCGGCACAAGCCGCCGGCTCTGGGTACCGAAGGCGCGCACCTCGACTGTTTCGTTCGCATCCGCTTCGAGCGCGAAGGCCGCCCCAAAGGCGCACTTCACTTCTTCCGCGCTCTCCCAGGGGCAGCGCAGCACGCGCGCGAGGTCCTGGCTGAGGTGCGAACCGGCGAGCGGCAGGCAGGACGTGTGGGCGACCGCGCCCTCGTCGAAGACCACCATTGACGTGGTGCTCGCGCCGATATCGACGAGGGCGACGCCGTGGGCGCGTTCGGCTTCGTCGAGCACCGCCGTCGCTGAGGCAAGCCCTTCGAGGACGAAGCCTTCGACCTGCACGCCGGCGCCCTCGATCACCTTTCGCAGATTGCCGACCGCGGACGACTGCGCCGTCACAATGTGCGTTTCCGCGTCGAGCCGCGCGCCGAACATGCCCACAGGGTCTGACACGGGGTCCGTCCCCTCCACCCAATAGCCGCGCGGCAAGAGGTGGATGATCTGCCGGTTCGTGGGGATGGCGATGTTGCCCGCTGCCTCGAGCGCCCGCGCGCGGTCGTCGGCCGTGATCGCGTGGTCACGGTCTGCCACGGCGATGATGCCGCGGTTGTTCTGAGAGCCGATGTGGTTGCCGGCGAGGCCGACGTAGGCGCTCAGCACGCGCATACCGCAGGCCTGCTCGGCCTTCTCGACCGCGATCGCGACCGAGTCGCGTGCCGACTGGATGTTGTCGATCACACCCCGCGCGAGCCCAGACGCGGGCGCGACGCCTGCGCCGATGATGCGCGCTTCGCCCCGCGGCCCGGCTTCGGCAACGATCGCCGTCACCTTCGTCGAGCCGACATCAATCGCGGCCACTGTCCCTCGGTTTCTCATGGTTGCTCCTCCATCACTGCACCAGCACCGGGCGGTCGCCAGAGCGCAGGTCGACGGCGGTGTAGTGGATGCCCCGTCGTTTTGCCTCACGCGCCATCGCCGCCCACGCGGCGAGCTTGTAGGCGATCCCGCTGGAATCGCCGAGGAGGGCGCTCTGTCCGTCGGCGGTGCGCACCTGCACGCCTTTGCCCGCGAGGAAAGCCACCTCCGTTACCTCCACGCCAAGCGCGGCCGGCCCTTCGCTGAAGATTTCGGCGGCGGCGTCGA
>JAYUAG010000547.1:0-2898 GCA_043741475.1 Thermoflexaceae bacterium
CGACACCGTCCGCGTATCTCTCGGGGATTCGCCCGACGCGGTTCTCATGCGTGGCGGGAGCGCTATCATCAGTCCTCTCGGGAAGGTGCTGGCGGGCCCGTGTTTCGACGGCGAGACCATCCTTACCGCCACGCTTGATCTCAACGACATTGGGCGCGGGAAGTTCGACTTCGATGTGGTTGGCCACTACAACCGGCCTGACGTCTTCCGGTTGATCGTGAACGAGGCGTCGGCGCCCGCGGTCGTGGCTCAAAAGGCGGGCGAGTTGCAGCAGCGAGCGAACGGCCCCGTGAGGGGGGAGACTCGGTGAGGAAATTCTAGAGCCTGGCGCGAACGGCATTAGCCACGGCTCCCCCAGGGTGGGCGCACCGCATAAGTATCTGGGTGGGTCCGATTCTGTTCCGTGCTGGGGTGTCAACCCCCGGAGCGGTGACTCTGCGACATCCGGATGGCGAACCCAATCACTTCCTACTGATCCCCAAGCTGTTTGTTCGGAGTCCGGTCTTCCTCCCGCACGAAGCGATCGTCGAAGTCCTTACAAAAGGTGCGGCCGTGTGCGGAATACTGGCGATCCGCGACGCAGACTTTGTGTTGAACGCCGGTCGATACCAACAGGTACCGTTCGTTCATCTGCACATCCTGCGGAGGCCCCCCGCGGACGATGGAGGCGACGTTCGAGAGGGCACATTCTCGCTCAAAGGAGGCGGGTGGCCACGCTCCGCGAGCCATGTGCGGCATCCTGGCTTCCGGTGGCGCTTCATGGCCCACATCCGGAACGGCGAACTCACAGACTCCGTAACGGTGAGCAACGTGTGCGCCTGCACTGAACCGAGTTCATCGTAGATGAGTCAATGATGAGTCAGCCACTGTCGCAATTCGTCTGGAGACGCAACGCCTAGCTTCAACCGGATCGTCGCCTCTTTCAGAGTCACTTCAGAATCTGGACTTAGTTACCATTGAACAAACATCGGCATGACGACGTGCTTGTAGTCGTCGTCGCCCTCAGGCCGGAAAAGGCCCTGACTTGAGGGGCTCGACATCTCCAACACTACTCGCTCTGTCGTCAGCGCGTTCAGCACATCACCGAGGTAGCGGCTGTTGAAAGCGATCTTGGAGGCATCGCCGGTGATGTCCGCGTCGATCGTGCCTTCATGGTTGCCGATCTCGTCCGCCCGCGCGCTGACCATAAGGCGGCCGGGCACGCCCACACCAGGGAAGATCTGGAGGCGGATGATGCCGCTCCCATCGCGCGCGAAGATTGCCGCGATCCGGGCCTCCCGCCGGAATTCGTCCACCAGGACGCTCACCTTCGTCGTGCTCGACTCGGGGATGAGCTGGTGGAAGTTCGGGAATGTCCCCTGGATCAGCTGCGCGACCAATTCCACGTCCGTCAGCGAGAACTGGACCTGGGTCTTCTGGGGGTTCAGCCGCATCTCGATGCCGTCGCTGCAATCGCCCAGCAGCCGCGAAATCTCGCGCAACGCCCGCGCTGGCACAACGACCTCGATCGGCTCCGCCGGCGGCGCCGCCAGCCTCAGTTCCGCCACCGCGAGGCGGAAGCCATCGGCCGCCGCGAGCGTCAGCTTCGTCCCATCGGTTTTGAACTGCACGCCGGTGAGAACCGGCCGCGAATCGTCGCTCGCGGCCGCGAACTCCACCCGGTCGATCGCCTTCTTCAGCGAGCGCGGCTCCAGTTCGATCGCCACGCCCCCACTCAGCGTCTGCACGCGTGGGAAGTCTTCGGCGTCCATGGCGTTGATGGTCGCGTCGTTGCGCGCGCATTCGAGCTTCACCTGGCGCCCGCGTTCGGGGATCTCGAGACTCACCGTCGCTGGCGGCAGCGACGAGACGAAGTCCGAGATTAGCCGCGAAGGGACGGTCGTCGCACCCTCATCATCGACCTTCGCCCCCACCCAGGCGCTGATCGCCAAATCGAGGTCGGTGGCCGCCAGTTTCAATCGGCCGTTGTCCGTCTGGAGGAGGACGTTGGCCGTTATCGGCAATGTCGAGCGCGTGGCCACGGCTCTGCCCACGATACTGAGCCCGCGCTGGAGATTCTCTTGAAGGACCTGGACTTTCATGTTCGATCACCCGCCTAAACCAATGGGCTGATTATAGGGACGCGGCCGGGGCCGGACAACCCGAAACGCTAAGGCGTATCAGCAATTGCCGCCCTCGGACCCCACACACGAAACTCGGAACTCGGAACTCGGGACTTCCTGTAGGCTCTGCCCAACCGTTTCAGGAGTCACGCCGAACCATGCCCAGCCGCCTCAGCCCTCTCCCCGTCGACCAGCTCACCCCCGAACAGCAGGCCCAGCACGAACGCATTAGCCGCACGCGCCGCGCTGGCGCCGATGGCCAGATCGGTGGTCCCTTCGACCCCTGGATCCGCAGCCCCGAGGTCGCGCAGCGCGCCGTCAGCTTCGGCAACTTCATCTGGGAACGCACCACCATCGGCCGCCGCATCGTCGAACTCGGCATCATCGTCACCGCGCGCCACTGGGAGAGTAACGTCGAGTGGGCGGCACACTCACGTATGGCGCACGAAAACGGCGTCTCTCAGGAGGTGATCGACGCCGTGTTCGCGAAACAACGGCCGGCCGTCGCGCCCGAGGACGAGCTGCTCACGATCGACGTTTGCCGCGCCCTCCACGAGACCCATCAGCTGCCGCGCGCCCTCTACGACAGCGCCGTTGCCACCTTCGGGGAGCAGGGCCTGATGGAGCTGATCGCGACGATCGGCTTCTACACCTTCGTCTCGATGACCCTGAACACGTTCGACATCCCCGTCGCGGCCGGCCTGGAGACGCCTTTTCCGCGGGAGTGATACCTGGCGGGTGCGCCTCAAGCCTCTGCGCCTGGGCAGGACGCCCGCCCGCTGCCATCCGTACCGCG
>JAYUAG010000548.1:0-2889 GCA_043741475.1 Thermoflexaceae bacterium
ATGAAGCTCATCGCCAACCGCTCGAAAGATCACAAGGATCTTCTGGCTCTGGCTGAGCGCCCCGGGATCGACTGGGCGTACGTGGAGCAGTGGGCGGAGGTTTGGGAGGTTCTGCCGCGGCTGGCCGAACTGCGCGCGTGGGTCGCGCGCGGCCACAACGGTGAAGGGCCTCCGAACTGACCTCGGGCGCTTTACACGCGCTTCAGTACCACCGCCGGGATGCGCCGCGTCGTCTTTTGCTGGTACTCTGCGAAGTTCGGCATGGCCGCCGCCTGCTGGTTGAAGAGGCGGTCGCGCTCGGCGCCCTCGGGAACCTCGGCCTTCGCCTTGAAGCGCTCGCTCCCCACTTCTACGGTCACATCTTCGCTGGCGCTGAGGTTGAGGAACCAGGCCGGGTGCTTCGGCGCCCCACCCATCGAGGCGATGATGACGATGTCTTCGCCGTCTTTCGTATAGACGAGGGGCGTCGTGCGCTCTTCACCGCTCTTCGCGCCCTTCGTCGTCAGGAGCAGGAGCGGTGAGTTCGCAAACATGCCGGTCACCTTGCCGCCGTTCGCGCGAAACTCGTTGATGATGTTCAGGTTGAATTCGTTCTGAGCCATGGTGTCCTCCAGGTCTGGTTGGTCGGTGCGCGGCCTTAGATGGAGCCGCTAAAGGTGTCGCAAGAGTCCATGTTACCGGTCTGGAAGCCCGTCTTGAACCACTTCTGCCGCTGCGCGGCCGAGCCGTGTGTCCACGATTCGGGAGTGACCTTGCCCTGGAACTCTTTCTGGATGCGGTCGTCGCCGACGGCTGCAGCGGCGTCGAGGGCGTCCGCAATGTCCACGTCGGTGAGGTTCGAGATGATTCCCCCGGCCACCGCATGGTTCGCCCACACGCCGGCGAGACAATCGGCCTGCAGCTCCGAACGCACGGCTTTGCTCTGCGGCCCTTCGCGGTCGTTGCCTATTTTGTCGAGGATGCCCTCCAGGTCTTGCACGTGATGGCCGTACTCGTGGGCAAGGACGTAGGCCTGGGCGAACGGCCCGCCCTTCGCCCCGAACTTGCTCCGCAGCTCATCGAAGAAGCCGAGGTCGATGTACACCTTCTTGTCAGGCGGGCAGTAGAAGGGGCCAACGGCGGCGCTGGCCGGCCCGCAGCCGGTCGAGACCTGGCCCGTGAAGAAGGTCGTCTTGGCGAGCGTGTAAGTACCGCCACGGCGCGCGTACTCCTCCGTCCAGTACTTCTGGATGCTGTTGACGAAGGCGACGATGCGGCAGTCGTCCCGCTTGTTCGCGTCGGCCCCGGTCTTGCAGTCGGTCGAGACGTTGGGGGCGCCAGCAGTGGTGTCGCCCGTCGTCTGGTCATCCAGATTGTTGAGGCCCGAGCCCAGCCCGCCACCCCCACCGATAACGCCGCTCTGCAACAGCAGGACGACGATGCCGATGATGAGGCCGAGGCCGCCCCCACCGACGGTGAGGCCCCCGCCCGGCAGGCCGCCCATGCGAGGCTTGCGCCCGCGGATGTCTTCGATTTGGGAAGTGTCGAGGTCTACATCCTCGTTGATATCAACCATCGGCGATTCCTCCGGCCCTGCCCGCACAGAGCGTGATCACGGGAAAGCCAGTGTACGCGGTAGGGAGTTGGCTGCTAGCTGCTGGCTATAAGCTGCTAGCAACTTGAGCAGCACATACCCACCAGCTAGTAGCTAATAGCGAGAAGCCAGCAGCCAACCGCCAACGCCCAACGGCCCTTATAACTTTGCCACGGCGGGGATCAGGTCACGCGCCACGTAGTCGAACGGCCTGAGCTGGTCCGCGTTGATGAGCGCGCCGATCATCGTCTGTGCGCCCGCCTCAGCGAGGCCCGCCAGCCGCTCGACCTCGGCGCCCACGCGCTCCCCGTCCTTGCCGACGTCGATGCGCGAAATGACCGTCTTCTCGATCGCGTCGTAGTCGCGGCCTAGGGCCTCGCAGTGGGCGCGCAGCGCGGCGAGCGTCTCGCGCACGAACTCCGGGCTCTCGCCGCGGATGTTGCAGGCGTTCCCGTACTTCGCCACCAGCTTCAGGGTCTTCTGGCGGCCACTGCCACCAATGAGGATGCGCGGGTGCGGCCGCGAGAGTGGCGCGGGCACGTTAAGCGTCTCCGCCAGCTGGTAGTGCTTGCCTGCGAAGGCCCCGTACTCCTCGCCCCACATCTGCTTTGCGATCTGCAGCGCCTCTTCCAGCCGTTCGAAGCGCTCCTTCAGCGGCGGGAAGGGCACGCCCAGTCCAAGGTGTTCGCGTTCGAACCAGGCGGCGCCGATGCCCAGCCACGCGCGCCCGCCGGAGAGCACGTCGAGCGTCGTCACCTGCTTCACCAGCACGCCCGGGTGCCGGTAGGTCACGCCTGTGACCATCGTCCCGAGGGTGACGCGCTTCGTCTGTGCAGCGATAAAGCCGAGCGTCGTGTACGCCTCGAGCATGTCCAGCTCGGCTGGTCCCACGGGTGGGATCTGGAACAAGTGGTCCATCACCCAGATCGAGTCGTAGCCCGCGTCCTCTGCCGTCCGCGCAATCGCGCCGAGCGTCGCGCCAATCTGAGACGGCCCACCGGGCCAGGAGAAGAGCGGGATCTGGAGTCCAAGTTTCATGGTTCGAGTCTACCACCTGGTAGCCGTGCGCCACTGCGCGCACGGGCTGTCGCTCGCACTTGGGCGCGTGGCGATATCCCATCCCTGCACCCCGCACTACCATGGCCCGGATGATCGACCCCCAGGCAGCCGGCGACGAACCCGACGACCCCGCGGACGACGCGGCGTCCCGCACCCGCCCCCTCTGGATGGCCTTCCTCCTCCCCGTCGCCATCGTCATCGCCGGCGCGATGGTCTCGCTCACGCTCATCCTCACCCGCGGCGGTGATGACCCCGCG
>JAYUAG010000549.1:0-2888 GCA_043741475.1 Thermoflexaceae bacterium
TCGTGAACGGAGCGCCAGCGACGCAGGCGTGTTGGTTAGTTCGTCTCGGGTTCCTTTCGCCTGGACGGGCCCTTCAAGGCAAGCCGGTGGGCCGGGTGGAGGAGCCGATCGCAGATGGCGTCGGCGATGGTGGGGTCCGCGAGGTAGTCGTGCCACTTGGTCGGCGGCAATTGACTGGTGACGATCGTCGCCCGGGTCCCCGTGCGGTCTTCCAAGAGTTCGAGCAGGTCGCGCCGATCTTGATCGCGCAGGCCGCCGAGCCCCCAGTCATCGAGCACGAGGACATCGGCGCGGGCGAAACGGGCGAGGAGGCGGATGTAGCTGCCGTCGGCGTGGGCGAGCGTGAGTTCTTCGAAGAGGCGGGGGACGCGGCGGTAGAGGGCGCGGTGGCCCTGCCGACACGCTTGCTGGGCCAGGGCACAGGCGACGTACGTCTTGCCGGTGCCGGTCATACCCGTGATCAAGATGTTCTGGTGCTCACGGACCCAGCGGCCGGTGGCGAGCTGGTGGACGAGGCTTTTGTCGAGTTCGCGCCGGGCGGCGTAGTCGATGCCTTCGACGCACGCCTGGCTGAGCCGGAGCTTCGCTTCCTTGAGGGCGGCCTGCAGCCGTTTGTTCTCGCGGGCGAGGCACTCGGCCTCGACGAGGAGGCCGAGGCGTTCGTCGAAGCCGAGGGCGGTGATGGTAGGATCGTGTTGTTGGGCCTCCCAGGCGGCGGCCAAGGCGTCGAGCCGTAAGCCTTTGAGGCGATCGAGAGTCGGGGGGATGAGCATTCGAGGGATTCCTTTCAGTGGTAGTAGCTGCGGCCGCGGATGTTCTCGTGCGTCAGGACCGGGGCGGTCTCGGCCGCGGCGGGCGTGCGATCGAGGCCGCGCTTGAGGATCGCATCGACGTGGCGGTACGAGCGGGCCCCCGCCGTGAGCGCGCGGGCACACGCCGCTTCGAGACGCGGGGCGTCGTAGCGTTTGGCGAGCCGGAGGATGCCGAGACACGAGCGATAGCCCTGCTCGGGGTGGCGGCGGGCGCCGAGGATAGCCGTGACGAGCGCCGCGGTCTGCGGGCCGATCGTCGTCGCCCAGCGCGTCAGGCGCGAGGGCGACCATTCCGCGTGCGCCTGATGGCGCTTCGGCATGTGCGCCGCGGTGGTCGTGAAGCCGTGGCGGTGCGGACTGCGCGGATGCGTGGCGACGCGTTGCCCTCGATGGAAGACTTCGACCGTCGTCACGGTCAAGCGCGCTTCGACGGTCTCATGGACGAGCGCGTGGGGCACCGAGTACGCGTGCTGCTCGACGGCGATGTGGTAGTCGATGTTCACCTTGGCGCGGCGCCACTCGGCGTACTCGTAGGGTTCCGCCGGCAGCGGCCGGAGCGCGGGCCGGTCGAGCCGCTCGAAGAGGTCGCGGCGGCTCGCGCCATTGTAGTGGCGCATCGGCTTGGCATTGAGGAGTGCGAGCAGCTCGGCGATCCGTTCGTTGAGGGCCGCGAGCGTGAAGTGGGTCTCGTGGCGGAGCCGGGCGACGATCCACCGCTCGGCCACTTGCACGGCCACTTCCACTTTCGGTTTATCGCGGGGATGCGCCGGGCGCGCGGGCAGAATCGTGGTGCCGTAGTGGATCGCCAGCTCGCCGTACTGGCGTTGGATCCCGGGTTCGTAGCGACACGGCGTCGTCACGCCGCTGCGCAGTTGGTCGCAGACGACCGCGGTGGGGACGCCGTCGAAGAACGCGAAGGCGCGCGTGTGACTGGCGAGCCAGTCGGGGACTTGTTGGGTCAGCGTCGCTTCGGCGTAGGTGTAGCTCGACGCGCCCAGCGCGCAGACGAACAGTTCGACCGCGATGCGCTCCCCGGTGCGGGGGTCGGTCAGCCCCGGCGTCTTGCCGGCGTAGTCGACGAAGCCTTTCTCGCCCGCGCGATGGACCTGGCGCATCGAGAGCCGGCGGCGCCGGAGCCAGTGGCGGTACTGCTCGCAGAACTGGGTGTAGCGGTAGCCGTCGGGGTGGCGTTCCAGGTACTCGACGTGGAGCAGTTGGAGCGTGACGCCGGGCTTGCGCCGTTCGACGTGGAGGGAGGCGAAGTCGGGCACGGCCCGCTCCCGCCGCGGGCCGGCCTTGAGCGGCTGGCGATAGAGGGCCGCCGCCAGCGCCGCCTCGGTGAGCGGCTCGAGCTGGGCCCAGTCGAGCCCGGCGGCTTTCGCCCGGCGTTCGGTGGCGTGGATCGCGCCGACACTCCGGCCGACCCCCGCCGCCACGGCGCGCACCGGCCGGCCCAGGGCCCACCGTTGCCGCAAAATCTCTCGGATCGTTCGCATAGACAGTCGCTCCGTCGCCATCACCCCTCCACGGTTGGGGAGGGATGGCGCATCCTGTCCTGCGTCGTCGCGGTCCGGCGGCCCCCTCCGTACCCGGCGGGGTTACCACGCGCTGTTCACGATGACCGATCGCGGTGTTCACGATCACCGATCCGGGCGTTCACGATGAACCGATCGGCGTGTTCACGATGATCCGTTCTAGGCGTTCACGATGGCCCGTAACCCGCATTTTCACGAACAGGAGCTAACAATCATGACACACGGAACCTCCATTTTTGCTGCGTTCGGCGGGCGCTTCCAGAAACTGTTCCCGGAGGGGAACTCGCGCAATCTGAAGGAACTGGGTGAGCGCGACATCCACAAAGCGAACCAGGCGGGCTGAAACGGTCCGAGGTGTTCGCGCGCGCTGGCGGCGATGAACGCCTGAGATCACCGGGGCTCAACAGGCGTACACAATGAACAGGAGCTACACACCCATGCGAATGTCCATGATCTCTGCAAACGCTGTCCTGCTCGTCACCATAGTCGGCCTCGGCTGCGCGATCACACCACGCGCAGGTGCCCCGGGTGCGCGAAGCAG
>JAYUAG010000550.1:0-6788 GCA_043741475.1 Thermoflexaceae bacterium
CCGTGAAAGTCGCTGATGAGGGGAAAGGGGAAGTGGTCACGCTCGTGGAACCGTGCGTGCGAACCCAGGCCGTTCGTGTTCACGCCGAACACCTGGACGCCCGCCGACTCGAGCAACTCGTACTCCTGGGCGAAGGCCTTCAGTTCGCTCGTACAGATCGGCATGCCGTCGTCCTGGTAGAAGATCAGGAGGGCCGGCCCGGAAGAGAGGATTCCGGGCACATTCACCTCGATTTGTCCGCCGCCATCGACGATGGCCGGCAAAACGAAGGGCGGCGCGACCTCGCCCGCCGTGATCGCCTGACCGATCCGACGATCGTTCACTTCGGGCCTCCGAAGCCGGGCGGCGGCTCCGGCAGCCCGCGTGTGGCACACAACACGCGGACACGCCCGAGACCCGCGGGATCCGTTAACGCTTCGAGGCCGCGCCGGCGGGAGAAGTACTCCTCGAGTTCACCGCGCGCGGACTCAACGGTCGCGCCCAGGCCCAGATTCGTAAGGAACTCGGCCTGGCTGACCGGGCCGAAAGTGGAGCAGCCCTCCTCCTTTGCCGCAGCCTCCAGCTCAGACAGGTTCACATGGCTCGTGATGTCCTGCTCACCCACGTACATGTACGGGTTTTCGTGTGCCGTGTGGCGGCGAAAGCAAAGGAGCGTGCCCGCCGTCCGCCACGGCGCCCAGAGCTGCTCCTGCGGGTAGCCATAGTCGAACACGAGGACGGCGCCACGTTCCATCAGACCGCAGAGCGATTGCATCGCCGGGTAGGCCGAGGGGCTGACCTCGAAGCGGCCTTCGAGGGGCGCATCGTCGATCATGACGACGTTGCCGCGCGTCTCGACGAATGCCTCGCCGTCCCAGCGCACCATCACCTCCACCGGCCCCCGTTCCGTGGCGTCAAACAGGCGCACGGGGAGGGCGTCGAACAGCTCGTTGGCGACCACCACGCCGGCCTCGACAGGCGCGATCGGCGGGAGCATCCAGCGGACACGGCTGTCGTCGCCGCGCGCGTTCGGCTCTATCGCTATGTACTCGATCGCATCGCGAAAGGCTGCGTCCCGCGCCTCCGCCCAATCGAGGACAGCCGTCGCCAGGCGGCCGTCGCCTGCGCCCGGCTCGATGATCGCGAAGTGGTTGGGCTTCCCCAACTGGTCCCATATCACCCTGCACCAGCCGGCAATCGCCCAGCCAAACATCGGGTGGACGGCGGGGCTGGTGAGGAAGTCTCCGCTGGCGCCAATCCGGCCCGGCTTGCGGTAGTAGCCATGCTCAGGGTGGTAGAGCGCGAGTTCCATGAACCGCCGGAACGGGATTGCGCCGCCGTCCATCTCCTCGATGATTGCGCGGATGAGCCGGGGGTTGCCCGTGGCGGCGATTCCGGGTTCGAGGTCGAGCGTCACCAGTCCAGTGTGGCTGCGCGGCCACAACCGCGCCAAGGGGCTGCCCTCTAGACGGCATCCCTGTAGAGTGAGCGCGTGATCGAAGCGCCCGCGACCGAATCGGCTCTGGATCTGGCCGCCCGTCATCTCGGCGAGGCGATGAACGTGTTCGACCCCTTCCGCTTTCGGGCCTGGTCGGAGATGGGGCTGACGACCGCCCAGCTGCGTGTGCTCTTCATGGTGCGTGCACAGCCGGGCGTGACGGCGGGGGAACTCGCTTCCCGGCTTTCGGTGACGCCCCCGACAATCTCGGGGATCGTCGACCGGCTGGTGAAACTCAGCCTTGTCCGCCGCGAAGACGACGCCGCCGACCGCCGCCTCGTCCGCAATCACCTCACCGAGGCGGGCGGCCACGCCTGCTCACGCCTCGAACGAGGCGGCGAGATTTTCACCCGGCGCATCCTCGTCGAGATGCACCATAAGGACCTGGAGATGCTAATAGCCAGTCTCACGGCGTTCGTGCGGGCGGCCGGAGATGTCGCCCAGCTGGAACCGGACCTGGCGACGGTTGCCATGCCAGGAGGGACGATCGGGTGACCGACGCGAAACGCATACGCACGATGGACCTGGAGAACCCCTTTCCCGAATCGCTCGATGGGATGTGCGAGCTGCTCCTCGTGCGCCACGGCGAGCAGCAGTTCCGCGAAAACATCCCCCTCGGCGAGGCGCTCGATGCGCCACTCTCAGCGATGGGCCGCCTGCAAGCCGCGGCCGTCGGCGAACGCCTCAAAACCACCCACATCGACGCTGTGTTTTGTAGCCCGCTGGAGCGGGCTCACCAGACCGGCATCCAGATTGCGGGCCACCACGGTCTCGAGCCCGTGGTCCTGACCGAGTTGAGCGAGATCGATCTTTGGAAGCACGCACCACAGGACAAGGGACTGCTCGACATTTTCACGCGAGACGAGCTGGTGAGGGTGTACCGTGAGGTCTCAGCCACTCGAAAGCACACGGCCTACCCCTTCTGCGAAGACGTCGACGGATTCAAGAGCCGCATCGTCCATACGATCGACGGCATCATCGACCGGAGCATGGGCAAGCGGGTCGTCGTGGCCTGTCACGGCGGCGTGATCAACGGCTACCTCAGCCACCTGATGAAGTCGGCCTACGACCATCTCGTCTCCGTACACCACACCTCGATCACCGTGGTGAGGGGCGCGGACACGCGTCGCGAACTCCTCACGATCAACGACTACAGCCATGTGCTCGCCTTTCAGAATTCGCGAGGCGGGCTGAACAGCTCCCGGTAGGCCGATGGACGACGTTTCGGCGCACTTCAAACTCTGGCTCGAAGATGCGGACGGCCGGGTGGTTATGTCGGACTACCGTGTCCGCCTGCTCGAACTGATAGCGCGAACGAACTCGCTCGCCAGGGCGGCCAGCGAGATGGGCCTTTCCTACCGGCGGGCCTGGGGCAAAGTCAAAGAGCTCGAACAGAACCTTGGCTACGCCCTCGTCGCTTCAACCGTCGGCGGCGCCGGCGGCGGCCATACGCAGCTTACGCCGGAGGCGGTGGCCCTCGTAGCCGCATACCGTGGTTTCCAGGCGCGGGTCGCCGCTGAAACCGCACGCGCCTTCGAAGAAGAACTTCACCCGTTCGCGAGACGACCGGGTTAGAAGAGAAAGGAAACCCCGACGATGAACGCGACTACGACCGCGCCGACGACCGCCACGAGGATCAGGTCCCGGTGGACGTAGCGGTAGTCGCGGGAGACGTGGTGTTCGCGAGGCGTCGTGGGCCGCCGGGGCGCTGTGGGGGCCGCCGGGGCCGCCTTCAACGTCTCTGTCGCGGGCGCGTCACTGACGGCCACCGGCCGTGGCAAAGACGACGTGGCCACGCGGCGGCGGGTGCGGCGAGGCTGGCGAGCGGTCATCTCGATCATGCTAGCTGTGGCCTTCGGAACGGGATAGAGCGACGCCGTCGCGCGGGCCGTGAGTCAGCGTGTCGCGCCGAGGCGTTCGAAAGCGACGGCCGCGGCGCCCAACAGACCGGCGTCGTCCCCCAGGGTTGTCGTGCGCACGATCGTGCCCGAGGCGGGGCCGTAGGCGATCGAATACATCGCCTCGCGCAAAGGGCCGAGCAGCATGTCGCCCATGTTCAGCAATCCGCCACTCAGCGTCACCGCTTCAGGGTTGAGCACGTTCACCAGTCCTCCGAGGGCCAGCCCCAGTACGTGGCCGGCGTGACGGATCTCCGCCTCGCACTGGCGGTCGCCCGCCTTCGCCGCCGTGTAAAGGTCGGAGGCCGTGGGCTCACGATAGCCCACCACTTCAAGGAGCACTGGTGAACCGCTCGTGGCGATGATCTTCCGGGCGCGTTCTGCGAGGGCCACGCCGCTGACCAGCGCTTCAAGGCACCCGCGCGAGCCGCAGTTGCAGCGTGGTCCGCTGATGTCCACCACGATGTGACCGATTTCGCCCGCGAGGCCCTTCGCGCCGCGATAAAGCTTCCCATCGATCACGATGCCGCCACCAATGCCGGTGCCGAGGGTGGCGTGAAGCAGGTGGCGCGTGCCCCTGCCAGCGCCGAAGTGGTGTTCGCCCAGCGCCGCTGCGCTGGCATCGTTCTCGATGTAGGCCGGTATGCCGAGCGCCGCCGAAATCGGCGCCGCCAGCGCGAGGTTGCGAAAGCCGGGGATGTTGGGCGCGATGATCACCACGCCCTCGTCAGCGTTGATCAGCCCCGGCGTGCCAAGGCAGGCGGCCAGCGGCGGCCGTGAGGAGGCGCTCGCTACCTGGCCGAGGAGTTCGACGATCGTGCCGAGGATCTCGGCGGTGGTTGCTTTGGCCGGGGTAGGCCGCTCCCGGCGGGCGAACACCGTACCTTCCTCGTCCACGAGGGCCGCCCGCAGGTGGGTCCCCCCAAGGTCGGCAGCAACGACGATTCGACTCACATGTACAGTCTACGTCAGCCGCTGCCGCGGCTCACGATGCTGTTACGAGATCGACACGGAAGCGCGGGCGCGCCCCCAACGCTTGCCGGTGGCACGTAGGCCACGCAGCATTCCGTCGATGGAGCATTGGGAAGAAGCCCTCCTGCACGAGGCCCGTGTGGCCGTGCTGGGCACGATCGGGCCCCGCGGGGAGCCGCACCTCGTGCCCGTGTGTTACGCGCTCCACGAAGGCGCCATCGTGATCGCTGCGGACGAAAAGCCGAAGCGGCCGGGCACGCTCGCCCGTTTCCGCAACGTCGCCCGCGACCCCCGCTGTACGCTGCTCGTCCAGCGATATTCAGACGACTGGGCCGGACTCGCCTGGGTGCGGATTGAGGGTACGGGCGCGCTCATCGAAACCGGTCGAACGGCGCCGCTTGCGCTCGCCGCCCTGCGTGCGCGATACGCCCAGTACGCGCCGATGGACCTGGAATCGCGCATGCTCCTGACGATCGAGACGCTCAGGGTGGTATCGTGGCGCTGGACGCCCTGAGGGGCGGCAGCGGGTTCAGTTCGCGAGGGAAATCGCTATGGCAGGTTCGTCGCCGCTTGTCGGCATCGTCATGGGGAGCGACAGCGACCTCCCCACCATGAAGGCCGCCTACGAGGCGCTCCAGGCCTTCGATGTCTCCGCCGAGGTGCGCGTGCTGTCCGCCCACCGCGCGACGATGGCCGCGGTCGAATGGGCGCGTTCCGCCGCGGGCCGCGGGATGAAGGTGCTGATCGCGGGCGCGGGCGGCGCCGCCCACCTGCCCGGCGTCGTGGCCGCGCAGACGCCACTGCCCGTCATCGGCGTCCCCATGCCGACGACGAACACGGCCGGCATGGATTCGCTCCTCTCGATCGTCCAGATGCCGGCCGGCATCCCGGTGGCGACGATGGCGATCGGCGGCGCCCGCAACGCCGGGCTGATGGCCGTGCGCATCCTCGCCGTTTCCGACATGGCGTTGCGGGCACGGATGGAAGCGTTCCAGGCGGAGTTGGAGCAGCAGGTGCTGGCGAAAGACGCCGAGGTGCGAGCGCAGTTCAGTTAGCGGCGCGCGGAGCGCAGGACGATTATTTCGCCGCCGGCAGCGGCGGTGAGACCCCGACGCCCTCGATCCGCCAGGACGGCGCCCAACCCCCGCGGACCTGAGTGGCCAGCGTGCCGGCGACGCTCCCATCGCGGCTGAGGAGCCAGAGTTCGCCGCCATCGTCTCCGGGGTGGTAGTACTCCAGCACAATCCAGAGGGAGTCGGGCGACCAGGAAACCGGCCGCGCTCCGCTCGACCTGGAGACATCGAACTTATGGATGCGCTCCCTCCGGCCCCCGCTCGTAACCCACACCTCGCCGCGGCCCCGCACCTCGACGGACTCTCCGCGAGCGTTTTCTGGGCCAATGGCAGACCCGAGTGGATATGGCGACGGGAGCGTCGCGACCTCGGTTTCCTCCCGCGTGACTGTGTTGACGCGCACCAATAGCGGCCCGGCCGGGCCAAAACGGACGTAGCCCACCCCGCCATCGTCGAGCCAGGCTGTGGCTCCCGAGGGGGCCGAGACGCACGCGACTTCTGCACGGCGCGCGCCCGAAGCAGAGCCGCGGACAAGGCAGCCGTTCCTATCGAACCACAGTAATTCGCCCGGTATTGCGAGATTGGGGTGCTTGCTCAGCGAAGGCGGCGACGGATGATGCCGCCCAAGCTGGAGGATGAGCACGACCAGGACGACGATCGCCGCCAATCCTACGAGCGTGCCCGCAACGGCCAGGCGCTGCCTCACGAGACCTCCCGTGGCCGAACCACCCGCCGGAACTGGGAGACGAGCAACACGCCCGCGACCACGATCGCGCCGCTGATGATGAGCGCGGCTGGCGCCCCAATCTCATTGGCGAAGTGCCGGAAAATGAACGTGATGAGCCCCACGAAAACAGCGATCACTCCCACACTCATGTAGATCAACGAATCGCGCTTCACGCTTAAAGCTATGAGCGCCGCTCCCGTAAGAATCGCCGCGAGTTGAGCCCACACGGGAGCCTCCACACCGCCCACGAATGCTCCCGCCGCCACCAGGATCGCAAAAAACAGCCGCGCGGAGGGCCGCGGCGTGAACCAGGCGCCTTCCGCCCCGGCGATGCCCGCGACGCCCAACATGAACAGCACCAGCCCTGCGAGCGCCGTACTGAAGTCGTCCGGGTATGCGCCGGCGCCAATCGCAAGAAAGCCCGCAGCGGCGGCGACCGCGAGGACCTGAGGGTGACGCGGCGAGAGCGCCCAGAGCCCGGCAGCGAGGCAGAACGTCCCGAGCGAAAGGGCGAGGATCCCGGCTTTGTCGTCGCCGAGGCCGATGCCGCTGGCAAAGTCGTATTCTGCGTCAGCGACCGCCACCGCGCTCGCCGCAAGACCGACGGAAACCATCCAGACGACGCTGCCCGCACGGTGCAG
>JAYUAG010000551.1:0-15142 GCA_043741475.1 Thermoflexaceae bacterium
CACTCACGTTCGCGGTACGGATGAGGCGGTCGTCCTACCGGGCGCCACGCCATGACCACCCGCGCGGATGCGAGGGCGATGCCGTACGATCGTTGGGCGACGCTCGCGTCCGCGCCGGAGGTAACCGATGACCGACCCTACGACCGCCGCCCTGCGCCTCTTCAACGATAGCTACCGCATCGACCCGGCCGTGATGTCGTCGCTGCTCAGCATCGCGCTGGCGCGCGGCGGAGACTTCGCCGAGCTCTTTTTCGAGCACCGCACGAACAGCTCCATCAGCTGGGAGGACCAGCGCGTGAAGGCGGCCTCGCGCCATATCGCCCAGGGCGTCGGCATCCGTGTTGTCAAGGGCGACGCGATCGGTTACGCCTACACGGAGTCGCTCGACTTCGAAGCGATGAAGCGAGCCGCGGAGACCGCCAGCCACATCGGCCGCGCCGCCGAGCGTCCCGTCCCGGTGAATGCCACACCGTACCTGACACAGGCGGCCTACTACTCCGCCGCCAACCCCCTGACAGAGGTACCGGGCAAAGAGAAGGTGGCCCTGCTCGAACGCGCCGACCGCGCCGCGCGCGCCTTCGACCGCAGCATCGTGCGCGTCGACGCTTCCGTCGGGGACGAGCTCAAGACGGTGCTCATCGCGCGCAGCGACGGCCGAGTCACGGGAGACCAGCAGCCGCTGATCCGGATCAACGTGGGCGTGCTGAGCGAGCGCGACGGCCAGCGCCAGACGGCACGCACGGGCGGTGGCGGCCGCCTCGGCATGGAGTATTTCGAGCGCGTCACGCCGGAGGAGCACGCGCGCGACGCGGCCCGCCAGGCGCTTCTGCAGCAGGACGCGATCGAAGCCCCCGCGGGGACGCTGCCCGTCGTCCTCGCCGCGGGCGATAGCGGCATCCTCCTGCACGAGGCCGTCGGCCACGGCCTCGAGGCGGACTTCAACCGCAAGGGCACGAGCAACTACAGCAACCGCGTCGGCGAACCGGTCGCAAGTGGGCTCGTGACGGTGGTCGATGATGGCACGATCGCCGATTCGCGCGGCTCGCTCAACGTCGACGACGAGGGGAACGCGACGACGAAGAACACGCTGATCGAGGGCGGCGTTTTGCGGGGCTACATGCAAGACCAGATCAGTTCGCGTCACTTTGGCGTCGAACCGACCGGCTCGGGGAGGCGCGAGACGTTCAAGGATTACATCATGCCGCGCATGACGAACACCCTGATGCTCGCGGGCGAAAGCGCACCCGAGGACATCATCCGCAGCGTCGACCGGGGGCTCTACTGCGTCTCCTACGCCGGCGGCCAGGTGAACATATCCAACGGTGACTTCGTCTTCTCCGTGACGGAGGCGTACATGATCGAGAACGGGCGGATCACTTCGCCGGTGCGCAACGCCACACTCATCGGCAACGGGCCGGACGTGATGACGAAGGTGGCGATGGTCGGCCACGACTTCCAGCTCTCCGATGGACGCTGGATGTGCGGCAAGGACGGCCAGTCGGTGCCGGTGGGAGTGGGCATGCCGACGGTTCTGGTCTCTGGTATCACCGTGGGAGGGACGAAAGTTGGCTAGCGCAGCGACGACGAAGACAACGGCGAAGGTGCCCCGCGAAGTCTGGCGGGCGCGGATCCCGCTGACGGACGAGGAGATCGCGGCCTTCTGTGGGAAGTGGGGTCTCTCGGAGTTCGCCGTCTTCGGCTCGCTGATGTGGGACGAGTACGAACCGACCGACGAAATCGAGGTGGCGGTGACGTTTAGGCCGGGCGTCTCATGGCCCTGGACCGGGCTGCCTCAGATGGAGGACGAACTGAACGAAAGCACCGGTCGATGCTTCTCCGTGGGAACGCGCCGCGGAATCGAACAGGCTAAGCCCCATTGGCGGGATCGGATTCTGCGGGAAATCCAGACACTGTATGCGAACTGACTTCGATTGGTTGTCCGAGATGCTGGAGTCCGCCCTGCTTATCACCGAACGGCTTCCTGCCTCCGAGGACCTCGTGGCCGGAACAGTGCTCGCAGACTCTATCCTCTTCCGCGTCGGCGTTGTGGGTGAAGCGGCAAAACAGGTCAGCTCCGCAGTCCGGGCCCTTGGGCCGGATGTCCCGTGGCGTCCGGTCGCGAGGCTTCGCGACGTCGTGATTCACCAGTACCGGCGACTTGACTACACGCAGCTGACGTCGGCACTGCGGAACGCGGTTCCCGAACTGGCCAGGAACCTCCGCGAGCTCGTTCGGGCCACGGCTGGGGGCGTTTCATGACCACGAACCTTGAGCTCACCCGTCACCTTGTCGAGCTGACGCGCCGCGCTGGCGCCGAGCAGTGCGACGCCATCCTCGTGGCCGGCGAAGAGGCGGAAGTCACCGTCCGTCTCGGCAAGGCGGACCGCGTGATCGAGGCTGGGTCGCGCGCCATCGGGCTGCGGGTAATCTCGGGCGGGCGGACGGCCGTCTGCTCGAGCTCCGACCTCTCTGAGGCGGCGCTCGAACGGCTCGCGCGCGACACCGTGGAACTGGCGCTGCTCTCCGCGCCGGACGAACACGCCGGTCTCCCAGAGCCGGCAACCTTCACCCGCGCGACCGCGGACCGCCTCCAGCTGTTCGATGAGCGCGTGGAAGCACTGACGCCGGACGAGATGCTGGACATGGCCGGCGCCTGCGAGGCGGCGGGACTGGCAGCCGACCCGCGGATTACCAACTCCGATGGGGCCACGGTCTCGCGCCGTTCGGGCGAGGTCGCGCTCGTGAACTCGCTCGGCTTCAGCGGACACTACCGTTCGACGAGCGTCTCAATGATGGTCGAGGTGATGGCTGATGACGCTGACGGGAAGAAGCGCAACGCCTACTGGTACGACTCGCAGCGCGCCCTGCACCGGCTTGCTTCGGCGGAAGAGATCGGCCGGATCGCGGCGCGACGGGCCGTCTCACAGCTCGGGGCGAGGAAGATGACGACGCGCAAGGTACCCGTCGTTTTCGAACCGATGATGGCCGTGTCGCTGATCGGTATGGCAACGGGCGCGGCGAACGGTGACGCCCTCTATCGGGGCGCAACGTTCCTCAAGGGGAGGCTGGGCGAGCGCATCGCTTCGTCGCTGCTCACGGTCACGGACGACGCGACGGAGCCTGGCCGCCTCGGCTCCCGGCCCTTCGACGGCGAGGGGTCTGCCACACGCAGGAACACGATCTTCGCCGAGGGCGTGTTCTCGGCCTTTCTGTTCGATGCCTATAGCGGCCGACGGACGGGGAACGCGACCACGGGGAGCGCCTCGCGCGGGGTCGCTTCGCTGCCTTCGCCGGGCACGTCGAACCTCACCGTCCAGGCGGGGATGGTAGCGGCGGAGGCGATCGTAGCGGAAGTGAAGGACGGCCTCTACGTGAACTCGCTCATGGGCCAGGGCTTTAACCCGACGACCGGAGATTACTCGCGGGGCGCGGCAGGATTTTGGATCGAGGACGGACGCCTTGCCTTTCCCGTGACGGAAGTAAACATCTCTGGCCGCATGGACGCCATCCTGGCGGCGATAGACGCGGTAGGCGACGACCTCACCTGGTTCGGTTCGGCCGCCGCCCCCACGTTGCGCGTGCGCGAGATGACGGTTTCGGGCAGCTGACGCGCCGGGGGTCCCGCCCGGCTCTATGGCGCGACGCTCACCTGGGCGGCCTGGCGCGCCATCACCCAGTAGGCGTGGCCCGCTTCCAGCACGGTCAGGGTGTTCGCCTGGGCAGGCAGGCCACGGCCGTAGCGCTGCCACGTGCCCGTGGCCGCGTCATAGCTGTAGATGATGTCGATCGCAGCCGATGCGTTCGACATTGCGGCGGGCGAGTAGTCAGGACCGGGCCAGGACACCAGGTTCGCGCCCGGACTGAGCTGGATGATGGCCGGGGGCCGAGTGGGCGCGGGCGTCGGTGGGGCGGGCGCAGGCTTGGGGCTCGGAGCGGGAGGCGCCGGAGCGGGAGCCCCACTGTCGTCGGCGATGCCGAAGTCAGTCACCCAGTACCAGCCGTAGGGAGAGTTAGCATCGTAGTAGCGGGCGATGCCGATGACGGTGTAGTAGGCCGTCTTCATGTTCGTGTCGTGGCCGGGCGAACTCTTCCAGGCGCCCATGGCATGGTCGGCCGATTCCCAGTCGGTGCCGGCGGCCAGGTTTTCGCCCGCCTGGTCCGGGTAGCCACAGGCTTGGGCGCGCTGCGAGGGCCCGCGGCCGAGGCTGTCCGTGTGGGCGAAATAGCGGTTCCTGGCAAGATCGACCGCCATCCACATGGACGAGCGATTGAGCGTGGCGGAGATCCTGAGCGGCTTCAAGCCGTTCTGCTGACGGTAGGTGTTGATCATCTGCAGGAAGCCGGTTTCCTCGGCATCGAGCGAGCTATCGGTTACGTCACACGCGCCGGCGGCGCGCGCCTCGGGTAACGAGCGGTGGAGTGAGAGCCCGGCGAGGAGCGCGAGGAGCGCGACCCCGGCCAGCACCATTCGCCGCGAAGTGAAGATTGCCCCCATGCGTTCAGTTCCTTCGTGTGTTGGTATCTCTAACCTCGGAGGTTGATGGGGGCTCTCTCAGTGTTAGGGCGTTGAAGGCTCGTGAACAACAGGTATTCGGTAACCGCTGTGTAACCTCTCTGTAAAATCTTGCGAAAACGGGCGCAATCGAGTGACCCGGGGCCCCGGAGGCCGAAATTCCGCCGGCCACCGCAAGCACGCCGTCGGCTAGACTCCGATCATGACCAACCAGCGCCATCAACCCGCGAAGGCCGATATCGGCCGATATCGCGAGAACTACCGGGCGGAAGTCGACGGCGTCGCGCTCTACGAAATGCTCCAACGGCGGGAAGAAAACCCGGCGCTGAAGGAGCTGTACGGCCGCCTCGCGGCGACCGAAAGCCGTCACCTCGCCCTCTGGGAGACGAAGCTCCGCGAAATTGGCGCAGGCCTGCCCCGTCCCCAGCCGTCCGGCCGGGTGCGGTTCCTGGGACTGCTCCTGAGAGTATTCGGGACGGGCGCGGTGGCGCCACTGATCATGCGGATGGAGCAGGCAGGCACGGACATGTACGACGCCCAGCCAGAGGCAGTGGCTGCGGGACTGCCGGCGGATGAACGCTCCCATGCGCGGGTCTTCCGCCAGCTCGCCCGCGGTGCGAACAGCGATTCTGCCGCCGGGTCAATTGCGCGCATCGAGGGCCGCCACCGCTTCGCTTCCGGGAACGCCTTACGGGCCGCCGTCCTGGGCGTGAACGATGGCCTGATCTCGATCCTGATTCTCCTGATGGGCGTTGCGGCCGCGGATCCCGGACGGTCCTTCGTGTTCCTCGCCGGGTTCAGCGCGCTTCTCGCGGGCGCGTTTTCGATGGCCCTGGGCGAGTGGATCAGCGTGCGCAGCGGCGCCGAGTCCTTCGCCAAACAGATCGGTATCGAGCGGGCGGAACTCGAACTGATCCCGGAAGAAGAGGCCGAAGAGCTCGCACTCATCTACCAGGCGAAAGGCCTGAGCCGCGAACAGGCGCGCGAAGCGGCACAGCGGATCATCGCCAATCCGGAGACGGCGCTCGATACACTCGCCAGAGAGGAGCTCGGTATGGCCGCCGGGGAGTGGGGCAGTGCCGGGGTGGCCGCAGGGACATCGTTCGCGCTCTTCCTGGTTGGGGGCGCGATTCCCTGGTTGCCGTGGGCATTCATCGGCGGCAACGCGGCGATCGTGACGAGCGCCGTGGCGGCCGGCGCAGGCCTATTCATCGTGGGCGCGGGGACCTCGCTCTTCACCGGCCGGAACGTCCTCTTCTCTGGCGGGCGGATGCTCCTGTTCGGCGCCGTGGGGGCGGCGATCACGTTCGCCCTGGGCAAGCTCGTCGGTGTGAGCGTGAACTGAGCCTCGACCGGTAGCCGTGCCGCACCGCCGGCACTGGAGTCAGAATGATGCCCGGCGCTTGTCGGCGCCCCCGGGGGACGGGCACACTCCCGCGGCCAGGGACGGCCGCGACTCCTTGAGCGTGGCTGGTTAATCGTCCGCGATAAGCACCAGCGTGCCCGTCGTCGAGAGGCTGCCGCCCGTGCCGTTGACCACACACGAACGGGCGCTGGTCTGCTTGCCGGCGATGCCGTTGACGCCGTCTTCGGCCGTGCCCGAAAGCTGGCGATAGGCTTCGACGATCAGCTGTTGGCCGTACATCCCTGAGTGGTTGAAGGAGAGTCCGCCACCGTTGGTGTTGATTGGCAGGCGGCCGCCGGGGGCGGCATCGCCGTCCTTCCAGAGCCGGAACCCTTCGCCGCGGGGCGCGAGCCCAAGCATCTCGGCGGTGATGCCCGCCGTGACCGTGAAGGAGTCGTAGATCATCGCCATCTCCATCTCGTCCGGACCCATACCGGCCATGCGGTAGGCGGTGGCGGAGGACGTGCTGGCGGAGGTAGCGGTAAAATCTTCCATTTCGAGCATGTTCTGGTGTCCCATGCTCTCACCGGCGCCTGCCACCCAGACGGGCTTGGTCTTCACACTGCGCGCGACCTCCGGGCTGGTGACGAGAATCGCGCCACCATAGTCGGTGACCAGGCAGCAATGTAGGAGCGTCAGCGGCCAGGATATGAGGCGCGCGTCGCGCACGTCCTGGAGCGTGATCGGGCCGCCCTCGGGGTGGGTCTCCTTCGAAAACATGACGGCGCGCGGGTTCAGCGTGGCCCACTGGCGGGTGACGACGGCGATGTGGGCGAAGTCTTCGGGCGTGGTGCCGTAGCGATGGTTGTGGCGCGTCATCGCGTGCGAATAATTCGAGGGCGCGCCCGAGAGTCCGTAGGCCATCGAGAACATCTGTCCCGGCTGCCAGGGATCCCCGCCGCCTGGCCCTCCCTGGCCCGTGCCGCGCCCCCGGTTCGCGCGCGCCGACCAGCCCGCCTGGCCGTGGCTGACAAGCGCGACATCGATGATGCCCGCGTAAATCGCGGCGAGCGCGTGGTGGACGTGCATCTGGAAGGAGCAGCCGCCGACGGAGGTGGTGTCGATGTAGTTCGGGTGGAGGCCCAGGTGTTCCGCCAGTTCGGACGACCATCCGGCGCTAAAGACGCCGTTGATCCGGGAGATGGGGATGCCGGTCTGGTCGCTGACGTTCTTGATCGCCTCGATGTGCAGCTGAAGGGAAGTCTTGGGTGTTTCCGGGTAGCCGATCTCATTGGCTTCGGTGGCGCCGACGATTGCAGCCGCCTTGTAGAGCTTTCCAGGCATCTCTTCTCCTTAGACCACGCGCCAGAAGGGGATGTGGACGGTGTCGCTGGCGGGCTCGAATTCGACCCGCACTTTGGCGCCGATGCGGATCTCCTCAGGCTTCGTGGGGTCCACGCCACGGAGCACGGTGAGCATGCGGTCGCCTTCGTTCAGGTCGATGTAGGCGGTGACGAAGGGCGCTTCGGCAGCCCAGCCGCCGAAGGCGCGATGTTGCACGGCGAAGGTGTGGATGCGGCCCTCGCCGCTTGCTTCAATCCACTCGATCTCCATGGCGTGGCAGTGGGGGCAGATAAGGCGCGGATACCAGTGCACGCGATTGCAATTCGTACAGCGCGGGAGCATGAGCTTGCCCGCCTTCGCGCCTTCCCAGAACGGCCGGGTGGCCGGACTGGGGTCGGGGATGGGCTTGTCGTAAGGCATGACGGGTTCCTCTCCGGCCGTTGGCGGCTGGCCATCGGCCGTTGGCCGTCGGGGTGTACGGACGCCCGCGTTGGCGGCTCTTCGGGCGGCGAGCACGAGAGAAACTATGTCCCGCGGCCCGGGCGGTCAAACGGTCGCCGTTAGCGATGGCCTTTGGCCGTTGGCTCTGCCCTTAGACCCGGACGACCGTCTCGACCCAGCGGGACTCGAACGCGGCGGCGTCAACGGCGGTGACGACTCGCCGCAGCGGGGCTCCGGCTCGCTCTTCGAAATGGAGCCAGCCATCGGTCTCGATGAGCGCGAGTGGCCGCTCTTCGACGGTCACGCAGTCCCAGCCGAGTGCGGCAGCGCAGGCGAGCGGGTCGTACTGGAAGTTCAGGATGTCCGCCGGGATGGCCGGGTAGCGGGGAGCAAGGTCGGCCATGTGATAGTCCGCGCCGTGGAGCATGCCCTGACGGGCAATCAGCCGGGCCAGCGGGCCACCGGCTTCAAGCGCTGGAAGGTGGGATGCGCGCAGCGACACATGGAGCGTGATCCCGAGCGGGACGATGAGCGGGTCGACGCGTTCGAAGACGATGCGGGCGGCGACAGCGTCCGAATGGATGTTGTAGTCCAAGTCCGGTCCCCACTGCGGGTAGCCCCGTTCTGGGGGCGCGACGTGCCCACCCATCACGATCACGTTCGCAGCGCCGAGTACACCGGGGCGCAACACTTCGAACAGCGCGAAGTTCGTGAGCGGCCCGATAGCGACGATCGTGGCGCCTTCGGCGAGGCTCCCTTCCAACAACTCGAATGCGGCGGCGGCGGCGGTGGGCGCCCGTGGCTCCAGTCCGGGCCAGTAGCGCTCATCCTCGAGGCCCGGCTCTTCGCGCATCGGCGAGAGGAAGGCGAATGCGCCGGACGCTACGTCAACGTCTGCGCGCCCGGCAAGGGCCAGGGCGTGGCGCACCATCGCCGCCCGTCCTCCGCGGGTGTCGGCTGACGTGGTGATGCCGGTGAGCTCGACGTCTGCCTCGCCAAGCAGCAGGGCGAGCGCGCAGAGGTCGTCGCTGTCGCCGCCGAGGTCGGTATCGAGATGGATGCGAGTGAGGGCCATCGGGGGAGTGTAGCGGCCCGCGCGCTGCCGGATCAGACGAGGGCGTGGATGCGGTTGGCCAGATCTCTCCCTGAGGTAGCAGGGGGAAGCGGCTTACCGTCCGCGAGGAACAGGGCGATAGCCTCCTCGACGATCTTGCAGAGTTCAGCGAAGACCTTTTGTTCCTCGTCACCATGGCAGCCGCCGTAGACGAGGCCTGGGGCGCTCCCCACGTAGCACTGATCCTCGTCGGACCACTCAACGATCTTCGCGTAACGGGCGCTGGCCTTCACGTTGAATTTCCTCCAATGCCTGTTCAACGGCCCGGATCTGATAGCGTTTGCTCGCATCGACGCCGCGCTCGACAGGGTAACCGGTATTGGGCGTCATGGGGGGGAGGCATCACCGGCAGTGTAACCAGACGGGGACGCCTGGGCTCGTCCGGCGCCTGACGCTGCCGCTCCTTTCAGTCGCGGTTCCCGTAGATTTGTGCAGTCCTCCGGCGCCCGGCGCGCTTTTGGCGCGCGCGGCCCGCAGCCCGTACGATCGGCCCTCCCGCGCGGGACAGGGAGGATGCCACGTTGAGCGCAAAACTGGATATCGACCACGAGCGCCTGAAGGCGGCGGTGATTGAGATGCTGGCCGCCATCGGCGAAGACCCGGCGCGCGATGGCCTGCGCGACACGCCCAGGCGGATCGCCGACATGTACGCCGAGGTCTTCGCCGGCCTCGCCACAGACCCCACGGAACACCTGCAGGTGGGGTTCGATGTGGCGCACGACGAGATGGTGATCCTGAGGGGGATCCCGTTCTACAGCATGTGCGAGCACCATTTCCTTCCCTTCCACGGCGAGGCCCACGTCGGTTATGTCCCTGATGGCCGCGTGGTGGGCATCAGCAAGCTGGCGCGCGTCGTGGAAGGCTTCGCACGCCGTCCGCAAATCCAGGAAGTGCTGACGGCCCAGGTGGCCGAAGCGATCATGACCACGCTGAAGCCGGACGGCGTGGCCGTCGTCATCGAAGCCGAGCACCTCTGTGTGACGATGCGGGGCGTGCAGAAGCCCGGCAGCCGGCTCGTCACGAGTGCGATGCGGGGCCAGTTCCGAAAATCCGACGTGACTCGCGCGGAGTTCCTCTCCCTTGTCCGCGGCCATGGCAAGTGACGCTGAAACGGGCGAAGCCCGCGAGGGGGTGGACGAGGAGGCTGCCGGGGGACTGATCGCCACCTCCACGACGATCGCTGCGATCCGGGCGGAGTGGCTCGCGCTCCACGCCGCCTGTGGCGCGCCCGGGCCGTTTCAGCGGCCGGAGTGGCACGAAACCTGGCTGCGCCACTTCGGTGACGACGTCGAGCCGGTGTTCCTCGAATTCCGCGACGGCGAACGGCTCGCCGGCGTGGCGTCGTTGGATCTCGCCGGTGGGCTCGCACGTGAACTCGGTGACGCGAACGTCCGCGACTACGCGGGGCCCCTGGCCGCCCCCGGGTATGAGGGGCGCGTCGCCGAGACGCTGCTCGAATGGCTGGCGGAAGACTTCACCACGCATCTGGAGCTGTGGGGATTGCAGGAAGCGTCGCCGATGCGCGAAGCCCTCACGGTCGCGGCGGCCGCGCATGGCTGGGCGTTCGCCGAGGAGAAGGAAGCGGTCGCCCCGGCGATGGCCCTGCCCGGAGACTGGGAGACCTACCTCAGCGCCCTTGGCAAACACGACCGTCACGAACTGCGGCGGAAGATGCGGCGCCTGGAGGAGTCCGGACCGGTCGAGTACGGCGCAGTGAGCGACGCGTCCCTGCTCGGGCCGGAACTGGAGGAACTCTTCACCATGATGCGAGCGAGCCACGAAGGCAAGGGCGCCTTCCTCACGAGCGCGATGGAGGCGTTCTTTCGCGACCTCGCGACAACCTTCGCCGGCGCCGGACTCGTGCGGCTGGGCAGCCTGCGCCTGGACAAGGAGCGTGTAGCGATGCTCTTCACGTTCGAAGATGACCACTGCACGTACCTCTACAACAGCGGCTACGACCCGGCGTTTGGCCCACTCGCCGCCGGGCTGCTTTCGAAGGCTTATGCCATCCGCGACGCGATAGAGCACGGGCAGACGCGGTTCGACTGCCTCCGCGGCGAGGAAGAGTACAAGCGGCGCCTGGGCGGCGGCGCTCAGCGGCTGTTCCGGGCACGGCTGACGCGGCGTTAGGCCGACCCGTGCGGGCGGCTGAGCGATGCCGCACAATGGGTAGTCCTGAAAACTCCGGGCTTGACCCTGGAGACGGATGTGACGATGCGCATCGCCCAGGTCTCGGCACATACCAGTCCGCTCGCACCGCTCGGCGGCCGCGAGACCGGCGGGATGAACGTTTACGTGCTCGAACTGTCGCGCGAACTTGGGCGGCTTGGCTTCGAGGTGGACATCTTCACGCGGCTCGATGGCGACCTCCCGCGATTGGAGCAGGTGTCGGAAAACGTCCGGCTGGTGCGGATCGAGGCCGGGCCGGTTGCGCTCATCGAAAAGGAGGCGATCGTCGCCCACCTCCCGCAGTTCGCGGCGAACATGCGGCATTTCGCCGAGGATGAAGGCAGAGGGTACGGAATCGTCCACAGTCACTACTGGCAGAGCGGCTGGGCCGGCGGCGCCATGGCGGCGCGGCTGGGTGTGCCCCATGTCGTGATGTTCCACACGCTCGGCGAGGTGAAGAACCGCGCGCGCATCACGGAACAGGAGCCACGGCGGCGCATCCAGCAGGAGAGAGAGATCGTCGCCCAGGCGGACGCTATCCTGACCGCCAGCCCACACGAACAGGTCTTCCTTGAGCGCTACTACGGCGCCGACCCGGCACGCATCCACACCATCCCCTGCGGCATCGACCTTGAGCTCTTCCGGCCGCGGGAGCAGGAGGCTGCGCGCTGGCGCCTTGGGCTGTCTTCCGGGCCCCCGATCCTTCTCTGGGTGGGCCGGCTGGAAAAACTCAAGGGCGTGGACATCCTCGTGAGTGCGGTCGCCCAGCTGGACGAGCCCGAGGTGAAACTGCTGATCGTGGGGGGCGACGAGCGCGCGGACGACCTGAAGGGCGAACTCATGGCACAGGCACGGGCAGAGGGCATCGAGGAGCGGGTCGTCTTCGTCGGCGCCGTAGCCCACGACGACCTGCCCTCGTACTACAGCGCCGCGGATGTGGTCGTGGTGCCAAGCTACTACGAGAGCTTTGGGCTGGTGGCCGTGGAAGCGATGGCCTGTGGCACGCCGGTGGTCGCCTCGCGCGTGGGCGGGCTGATTTCCACGGTCGTCGACGGCGTCACCGGGTATCTCATCCCGTGGCGTTGCCCGGAACCGTTCGCGGAAAAGCTCGAAGTATTGCTCCACAACCCGGAGTTGCGGGCCAACTTCAGCCGCGCGGCCGTACGCTCGGTCGAACGCTATCGTTGGTCACGGATCGGCCAGGAGGTGGCTTCGTTCTACGACCACGTGTATGTGGACCATTTCCGTGGCCGTGCCAATGAAGGAGCGGGCCAGCCAGAGGCCTGATCGCTCCAGGTCCTCGCGGTCAAGGCTGGCCGCGATCGCACCACCTCTGCCGCTACCCGTCCTATCCGTATAGTCATGACGGCCGGAGGAACTGCCCGTGGAGCCGCAACAATCTCACCTGAGCAAGATGGACACGCTGCGTATCGGCCTGATTTCCGATACGCACATCCCGGAGGCCTGCCCCGAACTCTGGCCACAGGTGTTCGATGCCTTCGCCGGGGTCGATGCCATCCTTCACGCGGGCGATATCCACGAGCTCTTCGTGCTCGACCAGCTGCACGACATCGCCCCGCTCTGGGCGGCGCGCGGCAACGGCGAAGACGGCTCGGGGGGGCGCCCCATCCAGCCGGACCACAAACTGTTGCGCGAATCCTGGCTGGTCGAGCTGGGCGGGCTGAAGGTTGGGCTCACGCACGACGTGCCCATCCCCGAGTTCCCGCCGCACCTCACGCTCGAACGCGCCATGCAGCGGTACTTCGGCCGGACCGATCTCGACGTCCTGATTTACGGAGACACCCACGTCGAGGCGATCGACACCGTCGGCCAGACGCTGTGTGTGAACCCCGGCTCGCCCACGTTTCCGCACAACCTGAACACGCAACTGGGGACGATCGGTTTCCTCGAAATCAGCGGCGGCCGGGCGGAAGCGACAATCTGGCAGCTCACCGAAGATGGCATCGCGCCTTTCGATTGGGCCAAGTCCCGCCGGCCGTGGTGAGCGACGCCGTGAAGGACGGCGCCTCGCCGGACACTCACAGCGTCGCAAGGAGTCGCGGCCCTCTGTGGCCGCTGGAGTCAGCGTCATGCCCGGAGCGCCTCTCCGCGCATGGTCGTCATCCTCTTGTTCGCAGCGCCGGGGAAATCGACCCGGGCGGGCGCGACCGCATCCTGCGAACTCCCGCGGCCAGGGACGGCCGCGACTCCTGGTCTGCGTGGTGAGCGACGGCGATTTGGTAATCCGGTTGGTGGCGTTCGGGCGGACGCTGCAGGCTGAGGGCCTGACGGTGACGCCGGGCCGTGTGATCGATGCCGCGCGGAGCCTGGAGCTGCTCGACGCGAGCGACCGTGCCGCCTTCCGGGCCGCGTTGCGGGCGAACCTCACCATCTCCGTGGATGACTTCCCCGCCTTCGACCGCGCCTTCGCAGCGTTCTGGCTCGGCCAGGGCGCCGCTCGGGCAGCCCAACCGATCGCGGCCACGACGATCGGCAACCGCCCCGAAGGCCCACCGCTCTACGCCCTGGCGCGGGTCGCGCTCGAAGGGATGGCCCCGGATGGAGACGCCCGCCTCCCCGGCGGAGACCACAGCGCGGGCGAGACCGAAATCCTCACGCGGAAGGACTTTCGTGACTACAGCGCGGGCGACCTGGGCCGCGCGCGACGCCTTGTGCGAGAACTGAGACCAGCGCTGGCGACGGCCCGGAGCCGCCGCTGGCAGCCCGCGGCGGGCGGAAGCGATGTGGACATTCGCCGCACTGTGCGGCTGGCGCGACGGCAGGGCGAGGTGGTGGAACTGGCGAAGCGCCGGGCAAAGCGCCGCAAACTGAAGGTGGTCGCACTCTGCGACGTGAGCGGGTCGATGGACCTCTATGCGAATCATCTCTTGCAGTTCTTCGCGGCGCTCCAGGCGGAATCGGGCGGCGTCCACACCTTCGTCTTCAGCACGCGCCTCCAGGATGTGACGGCGGTGCTGCGGCGCAGACGGTACGACGAGGTGCTCGCCGGGTTGGGCGCGACGGTGGAGGCGTGGAGCGGCGGCACGACGATCGGCGCTTGCCTTGCCGAGTTCAATCGTCGTTACGGGAAGACGCTGGTGGGGCCGCGGACCGTCGTGATCATCGCCAGCGACGGCTGGGAACGCGGAGACCCGGCCGTGCTTCGCCACGAGATGCGGGGGCTGCGCGAACGTGCCCGGCAGATCATCTGGCTGAACCCGCTGAAGGCGCGAGAGGGGTACGAACCCCTGGCCGCCGGGATGGCGGCGGCGCTGCCGTTCGTCGACCACTTCCTTCCCGCCAACAGCATGGCGAGCCTCGCCCGCCTTAAACGGCTGCTCGCGAGAGCCTGAAGCAGGGCCGGGATGCCTCCTGCCGCAGGAATTACGGGCCGCGTCGCTTCCCCAATGGGCCTCACGAATCTACATTCCACACATGCCCCTTTTCGGCCCTGCTGGCGAGCGCATCGGGTTTCATGTGTACCGGACGAGCGAGGACACGCCGCCGCTCTTCCTGCTCCACGGCTTCACCGCGAGCAGCGCTTCTTTCCAGACCAACATCGCGGACCTTTCGCGCCATTTCGCGGTGGTCGCGGTGGATCTCCTCGGGCATGGCGAATCGGAAGCACCGGACGCGGTGACGCCCTATACGCCGGAGCGCGCGGTCTACCGCATCGTCGCCCTGATGGACTACCTGGGGATGGACCGCATCCTGCTGTGCGGCCATTCGCTCGGGGGCGCGCTGGCGCTGCGCCTGGCGCTCGACCACCCGGACCGCATCGCCGGGCTGATCATCATCAACTCGAACTCGGCGGCCGGCACCACCCTCTGGCGCGAAGAGACCCAGCCGCGGATGGAGGAGATGGCGCGCCGCATCCGTATGGACGGCACGCGGTTCATCAAGGACTCGCGGCTCTATCCGGCGCGGAGCCGGCGCATCCCCGACGAGGCGCGCGTCCAGCTGGTACGGGACTTCGAGACGCTCACCCCCGCAGGCGTTGCGGGGACGGCAGAAGGGCTCGTCGCGCGCGTCAACGCGTTCGAGCGGTTGCCGGAGCTGTCAGTGCCCACGTTGCTCGTGGTGGGCGATCGCGACCGCGACTTCGTCGTGAATGCGCCCCGCATGCTCGCGAACATGCGCCGCTCCAGCGTGCAACTGGTGACGATCGAGGACGCTGGCCACGCGGCCAATCTCGAACAGCCCGAACTCTTCCTTG
>JAYUAG010000552.1:0-6764 GCA_043741475.1 Thermoflexaceae bacterium
ATACCACCGCCCGACGCGCGGTAGCCCACGACGGTCAGATCGCTACCCTCGGACGCGTGCGCACACGCGAATGGTACCAATTCGAGGTAGGGCCCGACCCGGCCGCCAGGTCAGGGCCACGCGTCCGCCGGCGGCTCGCTGCGCTCGTGATCCTCGGTGGGCTCCTCGCGTTGCTCGTGGTCGTCTTCCTGGCGCTCCTCTTCCTGAGCCTGAGCTGGCCCCATCGCGTCTCCCCCGGCGACCCAGAATTCGGGATCAACTTCTCCTGTAATCAGGCCGAGTATCTGCTCCTGGAAGGGCCGGCGAACGGCGATGCGACGGTCGATCGCGAGCGTCCCGGGCGCGCCCAATGGTGCGCTCAGACGCTGGAGCTGCTGCTCACGGGACTGGGCGCGCGCCATGTCCGCCTCTCGGTGGAGTGGGATCAGGTCGAACCGGTCGAAGGCCTGTTCGACTTCGAATTGCTCGACGCCGAACTCGCCGCCGCTGAGCGCACTGGAGCGAAAGTGGTCCTCTCCATCGGGATGAAGGCCCAGCGCCACCCGGAGTACTACATCCCTACCTGGACATTCGACAAGCCCGGCGGCGCCCCCCGCTCACGCGCCGATGGCGCCGAGGTCTCTCGTGACCCCGTCCTTCGCACCGCAGCGCTAACGATGGCGTCCGCTGTCGTCCGCCACGCTTCTTCCTCGCCGGTGATCGAGGGCTGGATGGCCGAGAACGAACCCTATCTCGGCTCGCCCCGCGCCCACCGCTGGCGGCTCGACCGCGACTACGTGCGCGAACTCGTCGCCGTGATTCGCGCGAACGATCCCCAGGCCCGGCCCGTCGTCATCAATCACGGCGAGAAGCTCGTCTTCGACCACCGCTGGCGCTGGGCCCTGGCCGACGCCGATGTCCTCGCGGGCAGCATCTACCCCTACCGCTTCTGGCCCGTGCCCTGGGGCAAACAGGTCCAGTCGATCCTCGAACTCGGCCCCCTCACGCCGAATTACCCCGAGCGCGCACGGAAGGCGCGGGCGATCGGCAAACAGTACTGGCTTACCGAACTCCAGGCCGAACCCTGGGCCGACCCCGACGTCCGTCTCATCACCCCCACCAACCCGACGAAGGACCTCACGCCCGCCCACTTGCGCAAGAACCTGGACTACGGCCGCCGCACCGGCGCCACGCGCATCTACCTCTGGGGCGCCGAATGGTGGCTGTTCCAGCGCGACCGCTATGGCGACAGCCGCTACTGGGACATCGCCCGCGCCGCCATCCGCCGCGAATGACAGGAGTCGCGTTCGTGCCCTGCCGGGTCCGATAAATGCCCGGCTCCCGCGTCACCGTCGCGTCGCAAAGAACCGCAGCTGAATCATCCGTGGTCCACTCCCCCTCGCCCACCGCAGTGGGAGAGGGGGTTCGGGGGGTGAGGGCGGGATGCCGCGGCACAACGCCGACTCCTTATTTCAGATACCCATAGATGCAGAGCGCTGTTTCGGAACGCGGTATATTGACGGCATGGACGACGACGAGGAGTGCCTTCAGGACGACCCGGAGGACGACGGCGAGGGGGTCGAGCACGAACTGCTCTGGCAGATCGCCCGGTCGTTCGGCGACGCACGACCGCCACTTTCCTCGGCCTCGGAGCAAGAAATCGAGCGGCGAATCGCAGAGATGGATGCACCTGGCGCGGAGCCCGGCATTCCCTGGGAGGTCGTGCGGGAGACGGTGTTCGGGTCTCCCTCCCCTTAGCGCCGTCGCCGCAGAACAGGGTATCTGAAAGCGATGACGTGGTAACCGCGACCGCAGGAAGCGGCAGCGGTTCCCGGGATGGCGGTCTGGCGCGCTGCTCCTGGTTCGTCGTTTGAGGCTGCCGCTCCCGTTGGTCGCGGTTCTCATGGAGGGGGCGCCCTTCGACCGCAATGGAATTGGGATACATACCTCTGCGAGGCGGTACTTAGCGCCGCCGCAGAGAACCGTACCTGTATTGATCCGTGATCCACTCCCCCTCGCCCACCGCAGTGGGAGAGGGGGCCGGGGGGGTGAGGGCAGGATGCGGCGCACCCCCTCCGATGCTGTATCAGAACCCATTTCTGCCCGCCCGTAGTCGCTCGCTCGACTCTTCCCGCCCCGCTCCCCATAGTCGTGCCATGCCCGGTCCGCTCGCAGGCTACCGCGTTATCGACCTCACGACCGAACTCGGCGTCCTCGCGCCCTGGCTCTTTGCCGGCTTCGGCGCCGAGGTCACCCGCATCGAACCGCCCGGCGGTGACCCGCTGCGCCGCAAGCCTCCCCTGATGGACGGTTCGCCCGCGGGCCAGTTCAGCCTCTGGTGGACGCAGCAGATGCTCGGGCGCGAGTCCATCACTCTTGACCTCGAATCGGCTGCGGGCCGCGACGCGTTCCTCGACCTCTGCGACACGGCCGACTTCGTCATCGAATCGCAGCCGCTCGGGCGCCTCGACGCGCTTGGCGCCGGCCACCCTGTGGCTTGCGACCGCAACCCCGGCCTCGTCTGGATCTCGATCACGCCCTTCGGCCAGGACGGCCCGCGGCCGATTGGCTGGCGACCGACCTCATTGGCGTCGCCGCGGGCGGACTCCTTTCGCTCTGTGGCGACCGCGACCGTCCTCCCGTCTGGCCTTCGGTCGAGCAGGGCTACGCCCAGGCGGGCGTCCAGGCAGCGGCCGGCGCCCTCATGGCCCTCCACGCGCGCAACCGCTACGGCCGCGGCCAGTTCGTCGACGTGTCGATGCAGGCCTGCGTCTCCTCGTGCCACGGCAACGCCCGCCTCTACGCCGTCATGGATGGCGTCGTCAGCGGACGCGTCGGCGGCGGACGCAGCTTCGGCACGACCGGACTGCGGCTCATCTACGCCACCGCGGACGGCTATGCCGCCTTCTTCCGGCTGCCCGATTCCTACCCTATGCTCGCCACCTGGCTCGTGGAAGAAGGGTTCCCCGTCTCCTTCGACCCGGCCGAGTGGGCCGGCATCTCCTCCGCTGGCCGTGATGTCGCTTCGCCCGAGAAGCTGGCCGAAGTGGACCGTGATGTCGAAGCCTTCTTCGCGTCGCAGACGACGGAACACCTCTGCGCTGAGGGCCAGCGTCGTGGCCTCATGATCGCGCCGGTGGCCTCGCCCGCCGACCTTGCCGGGAGTGAGCAACTGGCCGCCCGTGGCTTCTGGGTCGATGTCCCGATGGCAGAAGCCGGCGCCGCGCTCCGCTTTCCGGGCGCGCCACAGCGCTCCCGGTGGCCACCCCGAGAACCGCTGCCGCTTCCTGCGGGCGCGGTTCCAACGGTCACCGCTTTTCAGGTACTCTCTTCTGCAACGCGGTACTAAGACGCCAAGGCCACGAAGGCCCTTTTGGAAAGAATCTTTGTGTCCTTCGTGTCTTTGTGTGAGTCGGCCAGGCGTCGCTACCCCTTGCGCGGCGGGAGCGGGAAGAAGCCGCTTGTCCGCTCCATGTACTCCGTGTACCCCGGCTTGCGCCGTGCCATCGACCGTTCCAGCAGCGGCACGCCCGAGACGCGCGTCAACAGGAACGTCATGATTAGCGGGCTCACGACCGTCCACACCATCACCGGGTGGGCGGCCGCGATGAGGAAATGCCCCCACCAGACGACACTGTCGCCGAAGTAATTCGGGTGGCGGGTGTAGCGCCAGAGACCGCGGTCCATCACCTTGCCCTGGTTCGCCGCGTCCGCTTTGAACCGGTTCAGTTGGAAGTCACCGAGCGCTTCGAAGCCGAAGCCAATCAGCCAGAGGCCGAGGCCCACGTAGTCAACAATCTGCAGACCTTCCGGGCCGCCCTTCACCGCCGCCATCTGCAAAGGCAGAGAGACCGCATACATCAGCATGCCCTGCAGCCCGAACACGTGCAGAAGCGTCCAGCGGCCGAAGTTGTCCGGGTGCGCCCGCCGCATCGCCCGGTAGCGGTAGTCCTCGCCCTTGCCCAGGTTCCGGCGGCCGATGTGGAGGGTCAGCCGCAGCCCCCAGACGGACGCCAGGATCGCAATCAGTAGCTTGCGCGAATCGTCACCCTCGCCCAGCGCAAAGGCGACCCACGCCACCAGCACGAAGCCGAAGCCCCAGAAAATGTCCACCAGGCTCGCGTCTTTGCGAAGGACGCTTACGCCCCACACGGCGAGCATCAGCGCCACAACCGCCACCAGCGACCCGAGCATCACCTGCGCGATGTCTTCGCCCATTGGTCACCCCCATTGTCCCCTACGACCGTCCCTGGGTTGCTGATGACAACGGCCCGGCCCCAACGGGCGGATAGGGTGGGGCGGTCGCTCACACCCCGTGGCGTGCGACCCAGTCATCGACCTTCGCCCACTCTTCGAAGAACCACTGGCGCAGCCCTTCGCCGTCCTTCGGCCGGTCCGCGGCGGGGACCCGCCAGAAGCGGATGCGCAACGGGCGCCCGATCAGCCCGCCCGCCGCGATCGAGGTCTTCGTCAGTGCGTCCTCAAGGCCGGCGTGGGCGCAAAACACGACGTCTGCCTCAGGGCACGTCTCCAGCAGGGCGAGCGTGCCGCCCAGCCTTGGCGGGAGGACGTGCTGGTAGCGCTCCGCCCAGCCGAGCAGTTCGACATCAGGCCCTTCGCGCAGCCTGGTTAGTACCCGTTCCCGCTTGCCCGGGCTGAACAGGGTCCCCTCCGGGTACACGACGACGCCATCTCGTGGGCCGAGATCCCGCGCCGTGATGCGCATGCGCTCCACCTCGCGGTCCGTGTCGTCGCTGCCACCCTTTACGAAACAGCAGCGGATGCGATTGCCCACGATGTCGATTGCCGGGTCCTTCAGCAGGCTGTGATTGAGCACGTAGCGCATGGCCATGCCGTGCTCCTCCACCGCGTAGACGGCGGGCAACAGGTTGTCGACCACGCTCACGTGGCGGACGAACATCAGGTACGGCCCCTCGCTCAGCAATTCCCGCCCCTCGACCTCTAGCTTGAGCCGGAAGATCCGCACGGCGATCCGGAACTGTGTCGCCGCCCACCAGCCCTCGATGCGGACATTGCCTTCGATGTACTCGGCCTCCGTCATGGCCCACTTGCGCACGAACAGCCAGCCCGCCAGGACGAGGGCGAAAACCTCGAAGGTAACGTAGGTGTAGCTCATGAGAAGCGCGCGCGTGAGCGCGAACCGGCGCCGCGCCACCAGGTCGCTCACGACCATCGCCGGGATCAGCACCGGCGAGAGGATCACCGCGAGCGCCCAGAAGCCGACGAGCCCGGGCACGGTTATCGAACGGCGCGTAGCCGTCACCACGAATGGCTCGGGATTGGAAACGGACACGACCGCGAGTATGGACGAGCGACCCGCTCCCGGCCATCTTCGGAGTGTCGGAGTTGTCGGAGTGTGGGAGTGCCGGAGTGCCGGAGTGTCGGAACGCCGGAGTGCCGGAGAGTCGCGCATATGGGAATCGCGGGCGCGAGCAAGCCGATGGCATCGACGACGCGCGCTGCTTGACAGTTGTGGCCACAACAAGTCACGCTGCGGCTATGAAGACCGCAAAGACCGCCGAATTCAAGGCCCACCTCAGCGAATACCTGGCCGCCGTGAGGCTCGGTGAAGTCGTAATCGTGTGCGACCGGAACACGCCGATCGCGCGCGTCGAACCAATACAGTCGAGTCCCGGCCTGCGCATCCGCAAAGCCACGCGGCCGCTCTCAGACCTCGATGAGATGGAACCCGGCCCGCCGCTCACCACGGCCGATGTCCTCGCCTACCTCCGGGACGACAGGGACGGTCGATGATCGCCTACACCGATTCGAGCATCGTCCTGCCCCAGATTACACGGACCAGCACATTGTCCGTCCCCTGGCAAGCTTACGAGTCCGTGTGCACCAGTCAGATCCTCTCGGTCGAACTGCGCCGGACGTGCTACCGGATGCACCTCGATCACGTCATGGACGACGAGGCCCTTGCAGCTGCGATCACCCGGATCGCGCGCTTCGAAGCCGCGATCGACCTTGTGGAAATCGACGTGGCCGTCCTCGAACGGGCAGCCCAGCCGATGCCAACTGCCCTCAAGACGCTCGACGCCCTTCACGTTGCGACCGCGTGGCTCTATCGTGAGCGCATCTCTCGCGACCTTGTGTTTCTTACGGCAGACCGCCAACAGGCGATGGCAGTCCGTGTTCTCGGCCTCGAAGTCGAGTTCCTGCCCGCGCCCTAGACTCGGCCCGCGCGGTCCTTCAGCCGATAGACGAACCGCAGTCCCGACCACGTTTCGTCGATCGCGCAGACCTTGTTGTCGACCAGTCCCGCCGCCAACCCGAACTCCCGAATCACGTTCTCATCGAGGTCCGTTGGCATGCGCGAGGCCTTCTTCGGCCACGCCACCCAGAGCCCGCCCGCGGCCTGCAGCGTCGTCGCGACGGCGCCGAACCGCGTGGCGAACTCTGTAAAGCTCGTTACAAAGAGCACCGCGACATCGACCGCGGTCGCGCCGGCCCCCACGATCTGCGCTCCCGCGGGCAGCTCTCCGAGAGTTTGCTCGAACCCGGCGGGCGCTCCATGCAAAAGCCACCCGGCTTCCTTCGCGGATACCGAGCTTCTTCGGCAGCGGCGTCCCTGAGTACCCCGCCATCGTTTCAGTATCGCGGTATGGGGGTTTCGGCGTATCGGAGCGTTGAAGCAGGGAGGTGAGCCGGGTGTCGGCGCCCGGCCCGGGGACCCGAGACATGGGCGCGCCAAAGCGCCGCCACAAATCCTTGCAATAGACAGGTACGTAGCTACAATGCGGCTAACTTGGACGGTCGGC